>PWLN01000192.1 GCA_003559375.1 Balneolaceae bacterium
CGCATTAGACTTCCGAAGTCTTACGGAGCATCGAAAGGAACCTTCATCGGCTAACATATTGAAGATTTAAAAAATATTTGAAAGACTTCGGAAGTCTTTTTGGTCTTATGCGTAATTTGGGATAAACCAATAGCATCAAACAGACGAACAAACAATACAGTATTATCTGAATACTTTGTCAATGCAGAGGATTGTATTTACCGGCATATCATGACCCAATTTTTTCGATTTACCGTCTTATTTTTCAGTATAGTAGCATTTCAACTTCTCTTTTCTGCCACCCTTTATTCGCAATACGCAGATGATTCCGGATATTCATCGATTGAGAGTGAATCCTGGTTTATAAACAGAGCACCTACTGTATTTCTGGACTGTTCATTTTGTAATTTCAATTATATCCGAAATGAAATAAACTATGTCAATTATGTTCGCGACCCCGAACAGGCTGATATCCACGTTTTCATAACCCAGACTCCAACAGTTCGGGGAGGTGCCGAGTTTAAATTTTCTTTCATCGGATTAAGAACATTTTCCTCGATCCGTTTCGATCTTGCTTATGTCACCAGCAGTAATTATTCGGAACAGGAAGTACTGGATGCGTTGATCGAACTCTCAAAAGCAGGGCTGGCACCTTTTCTTTCCCAAACTCCTCTTGCAGCATCCCAGTCAATAGGTGTAGATCTTGATGAGGCAGCAGAAAAAGGACTTCAGGAGATTGATGATCCCTGGAATTACTGGATGTTTGAAGCATATGTAGGATCTGTCCGGCTGAATCTGCAATCAAACAGAACAGATTTTATCTCCCGTTGGGGCATTTTTGCAGACCGGGTTACCGATAATTGGAAGTTACGGTTCAGGCCTTATTTTAATTATAATACCATTGAAATTCGCAGGGAAGGAACTGACAGGGTTTTCAGTGAAATTAAAAGGCATGGACTCGATAGTTATGCCATTAAAAGCATCAATGATCATTGGTCGGCTGGCGTATTTATCGATTATGTTACCCGTAACGATCGAAATATCCGGCACGACTTCCAGGTCAGGCCCGGTGTTGAGTACAGCTTTTTACCTTATCCTGAAGCAACACGACGTTCTATCACCCTTCAATATCAGATTGGGTACACTTACGCCAACTATTTTGAGGAGACGATCTATGGAGTAGAACAAGAGAACCTCTTTAAGCATCAGCTTCGCGGAGCTGTCAATATCCGTCAACCCTGGGGAAATGTGTCTGGAGGGATGATTGGCTCTCACTATTTTCATGATGCAGCTTTTCGAAGAGCAGTACTGTTCGGAGGAATCTCGTTTCGCATTACTGAAGGATTATCCATGAATCTGTCTGCAAATTTTCAGATGATTCAGGATCAGCTTACTCTGCCGGCCGGTGATGCTTCACTTGAAGATATTCTTCTCCGGCAACGTGAACTGGCTACCGATTACAATCTTAACGCATCTTTTGCCATAACCTATTCTTTTGGCTCAAGATATGCCAATATTGTAAATACCCGCTTTATCTGACGGAAACTTCGCACATCCACCAGCCGAAATCCTTACTCTGTTGGCCCGTACCCGATAAAACGTTCCAGCCAATCATGGAATTCTCCAAACCAGTGAATAGAATTTTGAGGATTCAAAATCCAGTGGTTTTCATCGGGATAGTAGACCAATCTGGCTTCCAGGCCTTTTCCTTTGTAGACACCATAGACTTCCAGTCCATGGCTTACCGGAACCCTATAGTCTCGTTCCCCATGCAGCACCAACATAGGTGTTACGAAATGTTCTGCAAGCAGAGCGGGGTTTGAGAGCTGCATATTATCGATATTATACCATGGGGATCCACCGTATGCAACTTCACGGTGTGCTGTAACATCAGAAGCAAACTGCGTCATTATATTGTAAACACCTGCATGGTTGATCAGTGCCTGGAAACGATCCGTGTGTCCGGCAATCCAGCTCACCATATAACCTCCATAAGAACCGCCTGCAGCGGCCATTCGTTGCTCATCAATATAGCCGCGATCAATCATAAAATCGGTAGCCTTCATAATGTCACGATACGGCAGATCCCAGTGATTGCCATGAATCGACTTGGCAAATTCCTGCCCGAAACTGGTGGAACCATGGAAATTGGGCATAGCTACCACATAACCGGGAGCGGCAAACACCTGTGAATTCCAGCGAAAATGAAACTCGTCGCCAAAGATGCCGTGAGGACCACCATGAATCTGCATGAGCAGTGGATATGTCCGGGTGCTGTCGAAATCAGGCGGATAAACTATAAACATCTGTACCTCTGCCCCGTTGGCACCAGTGTAGCGAACATCCTCGACATGCCCCCAGTTTACATCCATAAAAAGTTCATCGTTAAGTGATGTTACTTTATCCAAATTACCGCCTGTTATCTCAACTTTATACAATTCAGGAGCTTGCGTAAGGCTGGAATGCACAAAATATATCTGGTTCCCAGCCAGGGTTGCTCCCGAATTGGTTCCGCCACGCACAATTTCACTCAGCTGACCTTGCTCCAAATCATAAGAAAACAGGGAAGTCATCGCGCGATCCTGAGCCTGGAAGTAGACCATATGATGATCACCAAAAAAGTACCCGGATGGCGACAGGTCTATATTTTCTTCATGAATAATATTGTCAACGATACTTCGCTCTCCAGTTTCACGATCATAAAAAACAAGGCGCGTACGGTCTGCATAGAAGTCTGTGCTGAGCTGTTTGGCATATAGCAGGGTTCTGCCATCAGGACTGTATAGCGGATTGGTATCATTCGCAGGATTGTGTTCCGTAATATTCTTGAGTTCACCGCTGCCGTCGGTTGGAACCAAAAATATATCATAATTCAGATAGGTGTAAGGTGCCGGGTTGCTGTTGGCAGAAACAGCTATTTCAGATCCATCCGGAGATATATCATATCCCGGAGCACCCATCATAGCAAAAAATCGTTTGGACCCGGGCATCAGATCCACCACTTCTTCCGTTTCCAAATCTACACGAAACAGTCGCGGATAACGTCCATCCGTAAGCCATCGATCCCAAAAACGAAAAATCCGGTTTTCCGTAACACGGGCTGTTACTTTTTTATTCTGCTGTTCGGTGAGCATTTCCCGGAGTGTCTCAAAATCTCCGCCATAGCCCGGAAGTACACTGGCAGATAAAGCGAGCGATTTCCCATCCGGAAACCATTTTGGTGCGGATACTGCCACAGGTAAATTGGTGATTTTCCTGGCTTCGCCACCATAAACGGGCATCACATAAAGTTGTGCAGGACCCTCTCCCCTATTGGAAACAAATGCCAAATAGCGGCTGTCCGGACTCCAGGCCGGTGTTCGGTCAGAACCGGAACTGGTAAACTGTCTGTAGTTTCCACTCTGCACATCGAGTATATAAATATTTGTTGAAGAGCTGTTTGTATCAATATCATAGGATGTAACGGTAAATGCCACATAATTACCATCCGGTGATGCAGTAACACTGCCTGAGCGCTCGACCTTCCAAAGATCTTCAGGAATTATGGTTCTGTTCTCCGCATGAACCAAAGAGATAAAGAAAATGAATGGTAAAAAAAGACTATACAGATATGTTTTTACAGAAATCATCTTGTGAACGAATTTGGTTAAAAGGTACAATCAGGATTGCTTTAATCAGTTTATTAAACATGAAATATACTTAAATATCCTACAGTTATGTAAACTGTAAAAATACGGATGCGAGATAAAAGTCGTCGAAAGAGTTTTTTGAAATGGCTCTAAACTATTCGCCAGTCCTGTTCCAATAGATAATAAGGTTCCCCGTTGCACGCCCGGCCGCAATAATCTCTGGCCGGCCATCACCATCGAGGTCTGCCACAAGGAGATCTTCCGTGGCCATGGTGTTATTGTCGATCACGTAGGTTTCCCATCGGGTTCCGGATTCATCCAGCGGCACATACATCTTGATACCCACTTTCACGTCAGCATCCGGGTTTCGCCAACCGGCAACGATCTGGTCTCTGCCCAGACCAAGCAGATCGGCTGCTGCCAGGGCATGACCCTGATGGAGAGAATCGTCCAGTAATAACCGTTTTGGTTCGTCTTCCAGCAGATATACAGCCACTTCATTGCCGTGCATCGGTTCTATTGTTGTAAGAAAATCGATGCTGTCCAGGCTGCCATACCGGATCTCGCCGATACCGCGGTCAATCCCCGGCAGTTTTTCGGATGAATCTGGCAACCAGTGACCAGCCTCCGGTTTCACCGTCACAACACCCTGCCGTCCGCCGATATATAACTTTTCACCATCCATTCCCTTTTGAGGAACCACGTCAAAGTTATGTGTCATATTCAGGCTTTCATCCAGAAGGATCATTTCCCATGCTCCACGGGGATCATCCGCAGGCGGGATGTAGGCATAGTTTCGCACACCCGCTCCTTCCCCGCCCACATTTCCGCGTCCATGCAGCGGCACCACAACCAGGGAATACTCCCCATCTGTCATTCGAACCCATCTCATCCGGTGCACTGTAGGTTCATGCGACAGGGTTACCACTTCCCAGCGCTGTGTGGGGTCTTCGGGACGTATGAGATAATGTACCGATCCTGAACGTTCCAGGTCAGATGTTTCCCCGGGATTCCACTGCGCTCCCACAGCCACCTCCACCTGTCCGTCGCCCGTGATATCCCGCGCGGCGATACAGACATTGTCGAACTCGGTAAGGTTTTCGGCGATCACAAATCGCTGCCAGTCACCATTACGGTACCAGACAATCTGATCCTTATCGGCAAGCAGGATGTCTGGCCTGCCGTTACCGTTTACATCACCGATTGCCAGCCCGTAACCAATCGATACACCGTCATCAATCACCTGTGCTACAAAGTTTGGAACGGGAATACGATCCGGTTCCGGGTCCGTACTACCCTGAATCATCAGAAGCAGGAATGTGAAGGACAAAGTAAACATGAGACATATCTCCATAATTTTTGAAATTCACAATTTGCAGACGGAAACATACAAAATCGTACGGTTAGCAAAAAAATGAACTTAAACTCATCCCGCTCCGGAGGAGCCTGCTGATTATAGCCAACGCAGAGCCCGTCCACCGCCAGGCTCTGGCAGGATCATTTTGTTTATAGCCAATTTATCGATCCATTCAACATCTGGCTCCGGAGGAGCCTCCTGTTTATCGCAAAAGTAAAGCCTTTCCACAACAAGGCTCCAGAGGAGCCACCTATGGAAGAATTTTACAGATATCCATACTTCAGTATTCAACGCATATATAAGTCCGCTCGCGGACGACCTATATGGTAACCGCAGGTTTCCGCATAGCGATCTCTGCGGGGCATTCCTGGGCAGGAATAAGCCAAAAAGGCGAAAGTGCCGCTGCCATAGGCATCCCGATGGGGCAGGCACGAACGATTTTCGTACTCTGTAAATGGCAAAAACTACACTATGTAGTTCACTTCAACTCCTCAAAAAGATACCCCTCCAGATCACTCACCCCAGCCTCTTCAAGCATCCTGATGTACTTTTC
>PWLN01000154.1 GCA_003559375.1 Balneolaceae bacterium
TAAGAAATAGTCTGTATTGTGCATACATTACAGGGAGAAGCTAAAAAGAGTTGTCATACATGTGGTATTCATACAATCCCTACGTTATTCCGAATAACGACTATCTATTGATCCCTAATGGATAAATAACCAAATCCCGGATATTGAACTGTGTCCGGGATTTCTTTTTTCAAAGAGCTTTTAGAATAATTATCAGGATATTTGAGAAAAATCAATTAACAGAAATTTTAAAGCATCTTACATTAAAAAGCTTTATGTTCGAACAAATAGTAAAATAATTACTCAAATAATCTACTATTTGTAAAGAAAAGCGGTTTCAGTATGAAGTTAATTTTCGGGTATAAATAATCTTTGTTAATGTTCTGGTATTGGAATTTATTAGGGGTAAATGGCAAATGACCAAAATTTTATTGACGATTGGGAGCAGTCTGATAACGATCGGGTACTGTGGATCGAATTTATTCAGGAAAAAGAAGAATATGCATTCGAAATACTGTACAAAAAATATTATGAACCATTATCCCGTTTTGCATGGCGGTATGTAAAATCAAAAGCAATTGCGGAAGAAATTGTCCAGGAAACCTATACGGATATATGGATATCAGGTGATTCCTGGGAGATCAATGGGTCGATACGTTCATACTTCTACAGAATTGTAAGAAATAAATGCCTCAACCATCTCAAGCATCAACAGATCAAAGAGAAGTATGACACAGTTTGGTATGAAGAAAATTACCTTCACGAAACGGATTATGTGGATGAACGAAGGCTGAAGCAGATCAGGATAGCCATTGAAAACGCAATCAAGGAATTACCGGAAAGAAGCCGGATGACGTACATGCTGCACCGGCATGATGGGCTTACGTATGATGAAATCGCGGGTGTGATGGGAGTATCGGTTAAAACAGTAGAATCTCAAATGTCGAGAACCCTGAAAAATCTCAGGAAGAGATTATCATATCTTTTAATTTAGCTGCCTGTACAGGCTCATTTGATATGCGATTTGAGATTTTAGATTTTAGATATGCGAAGTAAGTAAGATCGAATATCGGATACCCGTATATTGTCCAATGTCCATTGTCTAAATGTTCGTGCCTTCCTGCCTTTGTGGCCCTAACAATGGGAAATCACCGGTTTGTTTCACCAACCCAAACACAACAACAACAAACAAACCCCGCACCAGCCTGTCCATTGTCTATTGTCCATATACCAAACAAAACAGTTATCCCTATAATAAGTAAATTTCATATTGGAACTAAGGGTATATTGTATTTCAGTTGTGGTGTAGCTTAGTTAAATACGACTAATTTATCGCTTAACCCGGTCAACTGGCTGAGTAGCTTTAATGAGTATTTATAAGCCAGACTGCCGTTAGGTTAAAATTATTTGAGGATTTTGATTGAAGTACAAATTTAAAAACAAGAGTATTATCATACGCTATGTTGCTGGAAATGCGACGGCTAAAGAGTTAAAAATTGTTCAGGAGTGGATCAACTCAGACCCAATAAATCGAGAGCTGGTAGAAGATTTACAAAAAATTTGGGACTTAACGCCACAGGAAGAGTTCTACGTAGATGTAGATGTTGCCTGGTCAAAATTTCAGGAAAGGAAAAAAGCAATTCAGCGAACAAAGGTTGACAGAAACAGATTGCAGCCGAAATACATAAAGCGAAACAAATCAGGTGTTACTTTACTGAGATCAGCCGCTGTAATACTCGTATTTCTGATTGCGGGTCTGTCTGCTTACTTTATGTCGCATAATGACAATATCGAAGTAATCACTGCTGAACAGAATGAATTTTATACCCTAAAGGTTCTGGAAACTGACCGGGGCGAAAAAGCACGGGTACGGTTTAGTGACGGAACAGAGGTGATGTTGAATTCTGCGAGCCGTTTACAGTTTCCCCAGCAGTTCAGGGGTAATACACGTGAAGTGTTTCTGGATGGAGAAGCTTTTTTCAAAGTTCAGTATGATGAGAGTACACCGTTTTTTGTTCACGTACAGGATGCTGTAATTGAAGTACTTGGAACAGAGTTTAATATTCGTGGATGGAGTGAAGACACTGAAGTTCAGGTTGTGGTGAACGATGGCATGGTCTCTGTTAGCTCAACTGATGAAAACATACTTGACCCGGAAAAAATTATCCTCTTAAAAGGAAACAAAACACAAATACCAAGAGGGCAAAATCCAAAACCTGCCTCTCAAACTGATGTCTTATACCATCTTTTATGGACAAGCGGCGGCATTCATTTCAATAACATACCATTTTCTCAGGCAGTTCAGGACCTTGAAAGAAGATTCGATATAAACATTACAGTTACTGACCCGGTATTATATTCAATACCTTTTACCGGCACCTTTCAATATGCAGAATTAAATGAAATACTTACGGTTATATCGGCATCCATGGGAATCGGATTTACAAGAGAAGCAAGGAATATTGTGTTTTTTATTACAGAATAAATTTTTATTCTCACTTTCATTTGCTTAATACTAACCAAAACTGAATCATTATGTCTACAAATGGTGATGGGACTGTGAACAGGAAAAAGCTATTTGCAGGGATCTGCCTTGCACTTCTACCAACTGCTTTTTCCTTTGTTCTTGTAAGTAATGTCCTGCAACAATTAAAAACAGAGTTTATTTTATCAAATGCCTATGTTGGTGTAATTGGCGGTGCAGCCCTTTGGGGAATGGCTGTCGGATTACTAACCATCGGCCCGTTTCTTGAGAAAATCGGGTTCAAAAACGCCGCCAGAGGCGCATTTATCAGCCACCTTGCAGGTGTAACCCTGTTTTTGGCGGCCTATCCTTTTGCCGGTGAGCCATACGCTTTCTGGATTTTATTTCTTGGTGCCATTGGCTTTGGACTGGGAAATGGATTGATTGAAGTAACCGGTAATCCGCTTACAGCAGCTCTTTTCCCCGATAATAAGGTAACAAAGCTTAACCATTTTCATGCGTTCTTTCCAGGAGGTATGGTCTTTGGCGGTCTTCTCGGCTGGGCAATGGTTCAAATCGGAATGATCGGGCCTGTTCATGTGGGCCATTGGACTGTTCAAATTTCAATCGTTTATATACCGATTTTGATATATGGTTACCTTTTGCTCACTGAAAATTTTCCCAAAACACTTATCGCAGAAGCAGGTATTCCCATTCGTGAAATGTTCCGGTATACACTTACACATCCATTAATTTGGGGATTAATCTTTTTAAAAATGCTTACCCTTGGCTTGGAAATGGGCCCAATGCGATGGATTCCTGAAGTACTTCAGGCTGCCGGTGTGCACGGTATGCTGGTATTTGTCTGGATTAGTGGTATCATGATGATGCTTAGGTTTTTTGCAGGCCCGTTTGTGGAAAGATTATCACCTCCGGGTATGCTCCTCGGGGCGTCTGTTTTTACTGCTATCGGGCTAGTACTGTTTTCATTTATTGAGACTGGAATCATCCCTCTGATGATAGCTGCTACTTTCTTTGCAGTAGGTGTTACATTCTATTTCCCAACTATGGTAGGTTTTATGAGTGAGAGATTCCCTAAAGCTGGCTCTCTTGGGTTGATTTTGCTGATGGGTATGGGCTTTGTTGGCGCATGTATCTCCAACGCTCTGATGGGTGAAATTGCCGACCGCTATCTGCCTGATGCACTCGATGAACAGCAAACCGTGATCATTCTTGAAGAAATTGAAGAACGTTTTCCAGTGTACGTTGCACAAGCAAGGGATGCCGGAGGTGACGTCGACCGTTTAATGGAACTCGGATTCACACTGCCTGATGTTGAAAATGTTCTCATCCTTGCTGAAATGTCGCTGCAACATTACAGAGAAAATAATGAATTTCACGGCAGATATACAGCAGATACGATGAGAGCATTACTGGATTCCGGTGTTGCCCAGGAACAAAATTTGGCAGACAGGGCATTTGCTGTTCTTCGTCCGGCAGATAATTATGGCGGTCGCATGTCGTTCCTTTTTGGCGTTCCAATAGCTATTCTCGTCGCATTAGTTTTCCTGGTGATCTATCTCAATGACCGGAAAAGGGGAGGATACAAAGTGGAAACTTTGTAGAATTGTAAATCAGGTTTTACCAGGATTTTATCCTTCTCAAGGCAGGGCCGTTAATGGTTCTGCCTTTTTTTTTGCTAATGCGGGTTTATAGACGATGGACAATGGACAATGGAATGTCAATCCCTGGATTGACATTTTTATCCAGCATCCAGCATCCAGCATCCAGCATCCACACTCCGCCATAACAATTTGTTAACAAATTTTTTTTTGTACTATTTCAGGGTGTAGTGTTTTCAGATTGTCTGTAAACTTGAATGGCAATTCAAAAAAAATGACATCGATCTATGTTTGATCTATTTGATTGCTGTATTTCCTTAAACTGGAATCTTTTCAGAAACCCTCAAACTCAAACTACTAATTTCGGAGTGTTTTCATGAGAAAACCAATACGTACATGTCTCATAAGGGCTATAACGCTTCTAACAATCTTATTGATTGCTTTTATGCCTCTGAATAATGCACATGCAACCGTTCAGATGCAGCCAAAATTATCGAATCAGGATCAGTTTTTTTCCAACATGGTTGCCATGCAAAATATGTTCTACAAAACAGACATCAGGGAAGAGATCAACCTGAATTTGATAAACATACCTTTATTGAATGCACTGCACGAAGTTGCAGCCCAGACAGGCATGAAACTTACCCTCAGAGGCGATATTATACCTGATATTGATGTCACACTGGTTGAAGAAGGAATCTGGGTGAGTGATGCTCTGGATAAAATTCTCACCAACACAGGCCTTGACTTCAGGTTCTCACAGGAAGGCTATCTTCTGATTGTCAGGAAGGAAGTTGAAAAAGATACAACTCTTGCCCAGGAAACTGTAAGCGGGATTGTTAGAGATGCTACTGACGGAACACCCATCCCCGGTGCAACCATTGTTGTACAGGGTAGCGAAGAGCTTACAGGTTCATTGATCGGAACCAATACGAACCCGAATGGTGAGTTTGAAATCAATGTACCTGAAGGCCTTACCGCACTTGTTATTACTTCAGTGGGTTATTTGAATCAGACAGTTGAAATAGGATCATCTACCGTAATCATTATTGAACTTGACAGGGCAGTAGAAATGCTTGATGATATCGTAGTAGTAGGTTACGGTATGCAGCGACAGGAGAGAGTTACAGGATCTATTGCTTCGGTACGGGCAGAACAGCTTGAAAACCAGCCCATCACCAACCTTTCTACCGCATTACAGGGACAGGCATCAGGTGTTGAAATTGTAAGAGGAGGAGGTGCTCCTGGTACAGGTGGTGCCATCAGAATCCGGGGAACAGGAACTGTAAATAATGCGAATCCACTGATTGTTATTGACGGAATGCCTACTGATTTACAGAGCCTGAATAATATCAATTCCGACGATGTGGAGTCTATCGACATTCTAAAGGATGCTTCGGCGGCTGCAGTATACGGTAACCGTGCAGCCAATGGTGTTATTA
>PWLN01000171.1 GCA_003559375.1 Balneolaceae bacterium
AAAACCGATGCCATGGCCAATTTCATGCATGATAACAGTAACCATATCGTACAAACCGGCAGGTGTGTTCGCGTCAGTTCCAAAATACCAGTTATCTATATCACAACTCATAAATACGCTGATATCATAATCAATATCAAACCGCTCATCTTCTTTGATATCGAAACCCACAATTGCACTTGCCAATGCAATTGGGTACCAGGTTTCTTCAAAAATATCATCTCCCACAAGCTGGAAGAAATTACTTGGCCCGGCAGCACCTAAAACTCCGCTTCCAAGCGACTCCCATGTAGCTTCTATATGGATAGGAGCGACCGATTGAATATGGCTCGACCACAGTTCTGCAGCATATTCAAATGCAGCAATTGCCTGGTCAGGCCAGGAACTTGTGCCGCAATTATTCACATAGGTAACCTGAATATCGCTCCCGGTTTCTGCATGCGGTTGCTTGGCCCGGAAATTAAGAGGTTTAAAACGGTAATGAGCATCTATTTCGGTGTGATCAAGAGTACAGATTTCTTTAAAGTCATCCGGCCCCAGCTGGATTCTGTCAAGAATTTGTACTTGTTGCCCAAATAGATAACTTGCCGAAATTAATTGAAGAGTAAGAACGTAAAAACTGACAAATAGTAACTTGATGCGCATGAAGCAAATATGAACTGAAATTTTTTGTTGCTAACAGAAAATTAAATATAAATCGTTTCAGTGAAGTTACGATCTATATGACAAAAAAGTGTCAATTCTTCACAAGCATTGTTACTTGCCTGCAAAAACCAGGTAAATTATTTATATGATTGATTTTACTCCGGTAAGCGTGCAGCCTGAACGTGCATCCAGTCAAAATTCCTTTTTCTGCCCAAACTGATCCAGCCTTCTTCCTCCCAGCAGTTCCACCAGTCATAATAATCGGGATGAGCCAATGCTGCACGGTCGCGCCCCCAGTTAAGCTCATTTCTTGTGGGATCAAAATCGAGTGCTATGCCCCATGAGTGCATTGATGGTAGCGATCCGTTTCGTATGGGCCTGTCATCATAACAACCGCCAAAATGGTCGAGATGCAGGCTGCTGATGTTATCTTCGCCATAAATTTCCTTAACTTTTTGCAGAACGCGCTGCAGGCTGTCGGCAACCCTGGCATGACAGCGGGTGCGCCTTGTTTTGGTGCGCAGATCCCATGATAGTTTCATTTCATAGGGCAAATCAATTAATATCAATTGCGATCCTCTTTCTCCAAAGAATGAGTTAAATTCAGCTGTTCTCTGTACAGGCCATTGATGTGGATTAGCTATAACGATTTCATCAGGTCGCCATGGCGGCTGAGGTGTACCATATTTCAACTGATAGGTCAATTCATTAAATGCTGCACTTGTCTTGGGCCCCCATAATCCGTCAATCGGACCAACATCAATATTGCGTTCATTTGCGGCAATCTGAATGTATGTGGTGATTTGGCGGGTCTTGGGTAAACTGCTGTTGATGCCGTCAATACCGGCAAGGGCCCGCATAGTGATCGGGCCTGCAATGCCATCGATATTACCATCATATAATCCTTTTTTCTGAAGAAGTTGTTGCACAATTTTTATTCTTTTTCTCATCATCCTTGAAATTATTGAGTTTGTTTTAAATTAATATCCATTTTATCATTGTGAGAGGCAATTATCTTTTTCTTGTCTTTGAGTTCAGGAGTCTCAATAGCAGCAGCTATTCTATAATTAAGGGTGATTGATGTCATCAATTCACATGCATGTTGATTTATAATATTTTCAGACTTTTATGATCTGACTTTACTACCGAAGATTTCAACCTTTTCCCTTAATCTCTCTTCCGGCATCAACTTTATATCGGTTGGAGAACAATTGAGATGATAGTTAATAAATTTGTTTAGTGCTATTTCGTCCGGAATACCAAATTGTCTTGCAATCTCAAAGTTCGATTTTTTCTTAGATCTAAGCTCGACCGATATGCATTTTAACCGAACATACACCAAGACCGTCTGAGGGCGGCATGAATAGTGGCGCAAAAACTTTCTTGCAAATTTTTTTGGGCATTGGTAACCCATCAAAAGCGCCCATTCCGACACACGTGCAATTTCCGATAAATTTGAACTCAAAATATCGATGGATAATGATATATCTTTTAGCTCTCTATTCATTTCTCTGTAATTGAAGTTTTCAGTTCATACCTCAAGAGAAGTATATAGTGTACTGTAATTGATCGATTTTTCATTCTATTATTTGCTATGGCGGACACTTCGCCACATTTCCCGCAAATAATATACTTACCCTTCTCTTATTGCCTTAAGATGCATCAGAAGTGAAAATGTTACAAAAAAATTAAGAAAACCGGTCTGCGAGCCGGTTGATGAGATATCCGCTCTCAACAAGCGCCTGTGATGCGAATTTGCCAAAGAAATCTGTTACAGATTCAAATTCCCGGATAAATGCTTTTTTATCATCATTTTTCACCATTTCCATAAGCGCTTTTTGATGGTTGAAAAAAGAGAGCAGCAGGTCACGCCGTTCTTTATTGGCAAAAACAATATCGGCATAGAGTTCGGCATCCTGTGCAAAAATTCGGCCGGTCATCATCAGTTCGGCCCGGTAGATCGGGCTGGAGTAGTCGAGCATTTCGGATGGATTCAGATCAAATTCTTTCATAAAAGATCCGTGAAGCAGTGCCACAAAATGCCGCAGCCCTTGCACAAGATGCATAACATGATCATGTTTTTCAGGGTTAGCTTCAATGATCCGCATTCCCCATAAGATACATTGTTCATTAAACCAGCTTGTTTTTTCCGGTTCACGTCCGGCGCAAACCACCATTAACTGTTTTGAAAGATTTGGAACATCAGGGCCGTGCATGGGATGGAGCCCAAGAACGGGCCCCGGATGTGCATCAAGCATCACTTTGAGCGGTTCACTCTTGTTACTGGTAAAATCGGCAAGGATGGTATCAGGTTTTAATTTTGGGCTCAATCTCCTTATTACATCTGTTGTAATGTTGATGGGTACAGTAACAATCACCATGTCCAGACTGGGGGCCATCTCTTCGAGTTGGTACCAGTTTCCTTTATCGATACTGTAGGCGTGATGGCCGCTGCTTTCTGTAAATTTTCTGTAAAGCCTGCCCATACCTCCCTCGCCGCCAACATAGAGGATATGTTTGGGTTCTGGTGTTGAACGGGGAAACGTATCAGCCGATTGTGTTGCACGAGAGGCAGCCATCACCATTCTGAGGAAATCCTCGGCCCAGTCGGGGTCAAGGCCACGTTCTTTAGCCAAGTCTCTGAACGACTCTGTTTTTTCCTGCTCACGCCGGGCAACAAACACAGGAAGCTGTTTTTCCACTTTACGCTTCAAAACATCCTGTACAATTTCTTTTCGCTTTTGTAGAAGATCAAGAATTTGCCGGTCAATCAGGTCTATCTGTTCACGCTGGTCTTTGAGTATGTTTTGGGCTGACATTTCGGGGTGTAAATAATTATGCGTTCGTAATACGGCTATCCTTTAATCCGGGAATGGAGTCATTACATTTGAATACAAATTAATGAAGTTAACTCGAATTCACGGATAATAGTAATGCAGTTATTGAATCCTTTCAAACCAAACATTCCATACCCTGCTGCTGGAAGCACGAAAACCGGTTACTTCTCCATTTTCTTTGATGAAACGTACTCCCTGCATGTACCAGCGGTCACCCCTGAAATGGTTCTCGGAAGCCGGAACCAGAGAAATGTCTCCGGTTCTTAGATGCCGTGCAACAAGATTGCCTTCATTTAATTCTATGGAATACGTGGTTTGAAGTTCCTCGCTGAAATAGTTGCCAGTAAATGTTTCAAGATCCTCTTTGGAATATGAAACCGGATTTTCACGAATGTAGTGGATAGGTTCCTGAGGGGTGTTTACTGATGCAGTCATCTTGCCATACTGGTCTTTAAACAAAATGGTAATTTCTGTTCCCGGAAACCAGAAAAGACTATCACTTACATGTATAAGGTTTGCATGATGCCCTCCCGATGAAAATGTAAGATCATTATTTTTTACACTGATATTTCTTGAAGTAGCATTGATCTGATTAACATATAAGCCTTCAAATTTTTTCAGAAAGTCTATATCTATGCCCGGGTTTTCAACAAAACTAAATAACGGTAGAGGTTCATCAGACTCAAGCAAATCCTCCAGATAGACAGCCGTAATGAGTGATGCATACATAGCAGGATTAAATTGCGCATAATTGCCAAGGACAATAACTGCAAAATTCTGTTCCGGAAATCGTGCCATAAATGTCCGGTAACCTGCATCAGCACCACCGTGCTGGATGCGGTGCAGGCCCCTGTAGTTATCTACAAACTGGCCAAGTGCTCCCCTGATGGTTTCACCGCTTGTAAGTTTCGCCTGTCTGTTCATCAACTCCACGACAGGTACTTTGTCTGCATACGGCCGGTTCATGAATATTGCCCATCGGCCCAGGTCTTCAGCTGTAGTAAACAGGCTTGTAGCACCTGCATTGGCATAGCTCAGTATACTCTTCTTAAAAAGATCTTCATTTGAGTAATAGGAATAAGCCCTGTTGGACACAATTCTTTCATGATCATCATAAAAAAAAGTGTTCGTCATACCCAAAGGTTTAAAAATTTGCTGAATGGCAAATTCATTGAAGGTCATTCCCGAAACTCTTGCAACAACTTCACCTAATAGTGTAAAACCTGTATTGCTGTAAAGGTATTGTTCACCAGGAGGGAAATTGAGCTCTTTCTGCCGGCTTGTGTAGGTTAAAATATGCTCTTTAGTGATTACATCATCCAATCGCCATCCGGCCATTCCCAGCAGATTCCACTGATCCCGCAGCCCGCTTGTATGGCTGGCAAGATGCCTGAGTGTGATAACATCGCCGAAGTCGGGTAACTCAGGGATAAAAATGCGGATATCATCATCGATTGATAGTTTACCCATCTGTTCCAGTAGCAGTACAGCATAAACGGTGAATTGTTTGGAAACAGATGCAACATGATAGATCGTCTGCGGAGTGTTCGGTATATTGTATTCAAGGTTTGCCAGCCCGAATCCATTCGAATAGACAAGGCTGCCGTCATATACCACGGCAACAGCAGCTCCCGGACTTCCAGGAGTGTTCAAGTCTTCTAATAGGGCATCAACTATTCTTGCTTTTTCAGTAATGTTGATGTCGGTTTCTGCATCAGCATCCGGTAAAACCAGGCCCGAGACTACAAGCGATGATAACAGTGCCAAAACAGCAAGTTTGATATTCTTCATAACCCAATAGTTTGAATGATGAACTTAGATAAAAAAACAGTAATTATGATCGATCATGCAAGCTGAGAAACAAACAAATTCACAGGGTTTGCAGGACCTGTAAGCGCTGTGAAGCGCATTCTATCTCATTTATTTCACCAAAATCATTTTTTTGGTGGTCTGTGTCTGGTCGGTAACGATACGATAAAAATAAAGTCCCGATGCAAGTCCGGTTCCGTCGAATGTTACAG
>PWLN01000189.1 GCA_003559375.1 Balneolaceae bacterium
ACGAACAATAATTTGCTCAGACTGTCCATCATCAGAGAATGGGGCATATGGGCTTTATCCGGTTGCGTCAAAAAATATACTTATTGAACATAGCGAAGTAAGCGGTGCATCGGATGCGGGGATCTATGTTGGACAGTCTGAGCAAATTATTGTTCGTTATAACCGGGTATTTGAAAATGTTGCCGGTATTGAAATTGAAAATTCTATTGGGGCAGATGTTTACGAAAATGAAGCCTTCAATAATACCGGCGGTATACTGGTTTTTGACCTGCCTAATCTTGCGTTGAAAAACGGAAGGGATATCCGAATCTTCAAAAACAGGGTTGTAGCCAATAATCATCCGAATTTTGCACCTCCGGGAAATATTGTAGGTATGGTTCCTGCCGGCACGGGTGTGCTTGTTATGGCAACGGAAAATGTTGATGTTTTTGACAATGAAATCAATGACCATCAAACTGTTAGTACGGCCGTGGTTAGCTATTATATCACCGAACTGGAGTTTAGTGACGAAGCATACGACCCGTTTGCAAGCGGGGTTTTTGTATTTAATAATCAGATTCAACGGGGGGAAAGCATGCCGGATACAAATATAGCGATAGGGCAATTACTGGCAGGCCTGTTTGGTTCAGATGTTCCTGAATTTATTCACGATGGTATATTAAATCCGGTACTGGTTAATGAGGATGGCACAATTCCTGTTGAGAAAGGAATCTGTTTTGCAGGCAATGGTGATGCCATTGCAGCCAATATCAATGCACCATCAGGGTTTACAGACATCCGAAAAGGTGCTGATTTATACGATTGCCCATTGGAGTTTCTGGAACAACGAACTGAGTTTTAAAATCAGATTCACAGAATGAAAAATCCAATTTTTGCCATACTTATGATGATACCGTTACTGGCTGTGGCGTTTGGATGCGACATCACAGATAAACCGGTAAGGTTTACACCTGATTCCGAACCGTTAGCAAAGCTTTCGGATTATCGGTTTTTTAAAGGAAACATATCTGATTTAAATCCGAATGACAGAGTATTACCGTATAACCTGAATACGTCTCTATTTACCGATTATGCGTGGAAAAGAAGATTTATCTGGATGCCAGTGGGTGTATCTGGATTGTATCATGAAATGGATGCTTTTGATCTGCCTGTCGGTACAGTGCTCATCAAAAACTTTTATTATCCCGATGATTTCGGGAATCCGGACGGGCCGCGCAGAATCCTGGAAACGAGGCTTTTGGTTCATACAAATAACGGCTGGCGCGGCCTTCCATATATCTGGAATGAAGAACAGAGCGAAGCTTTTCTCTCTCTTGCCGGCGGGGATACACAGGTAGAATTTACCCTTCAATCCGGTGAACACATCCAAACGCGTTACCTTATTCCCAACGCGAACCAGTGCAGAAGTTGCCACCTGGTAGATGGTAAAATGACCCCGATCGGCCCTGCAGCACGCCACCTGAATAAGGACTTTTTGTATTACGACGGGCTGCAAAACCAATTGATCCGCTGGAAACAGGAAGGGTACCTCACCGGTATTCCCAATCCGGCAGATGCACCGAAGCTCCCCGATGCAAGTGCGAAAGATTCTGGCCCGGTCGATATCAGGGCACGCGCTTACCTGGACATCAATTGCGCACATTGCCATAATCCTGCAGGGCCGGGAAGAACATCAGGCCTGTATCTTCGTGCCGATGTTGAAAATCCCACCGCCATTGGGATTATGAAACCACCAGTGGCAGCCGGCAGGGGATCGGGTGGCAGGCAGTTTTCCATTGTTCCCGGAAAGCCGGATGAATCCATCCTTCTCTACCGCATGGAATCGAAAGAGCCCGGAATCATGATGCCCGAAATCGGCCGAACCATCGTTGATCAGGAGGCTGTGGCACTGATCAGGGAATGGATTGAGGGGATGTAGTAGTGTTGAACTGTGGAACTGTGGGACTGTTGAACTGTATTTCTTTATTTATAATTTTATTGCACAGTACTATAGTTCCACAGTTCAACAAACTACAAAAAGCCTATACATTTCCAGAACCGATTGGTCGGCTGATCGCCAAACATTGTCACAAATAGGACCTTTTATGGCCTCCATGTGGCCAACCACGCTCCCATATGGTTGGGTGTCATGAGAATCGGTTCTCCTCCCTCTGCAGCGACAAGATACAGTCCAGTCGTGTATTTTATTGGATTGCCAAACTCAAATAGTCCATACCTTGTACTGCCGTATATGAGATAACGGCCATCAGGTGACCAGGCCGGATTCCAGCCTTCCCGGTTGGCGGGGCTTCTTAAACCTGAGCCGTCTGAGTTTATAATCCAGACTTTATGTGCATCATCGCCTGGCATGAAAGCACTAAATGCAATTGATTTGCCATCAGGTGAATAACTTGGATTATAGAACAATCCTGTTTCATCAGTTTCAACTTCTTTTTCGAGTATCATGCTATAAGAACCATCTGCAGTATTTACATTCCATAATGCACTGTATCCCCGCCAGTTGGTTACGGAAACCACCAGATTTTTGCCATCGAGCGACCATGAAGGGGTGCTTCGGACAAAAAAGCGATTGTTAAGTGGATTATCTTTGTCTTTATAAGCACTCATAAACTGTTTATGATCAATCCATAACTCATTCAGGTTCTCTTCATTGATGTCGAGATATGTATGAATTCTTGTATTTACCTGATATGCGACCCTGCCATCATGCGACCAGGCTGGCGGGCCGATTTCTATAGGCTCCATTCCTGAACTGTATAAAAGGGTGGTATTACCTTCAACATCAACACTTATGATTCTTTCTTCACCTGACTCGGTTCTGTTTAAAAATGTGAGCTGATCCGGTTGATGAGTCCAGACCAGGAAGTATAATATCACACCTTCTTCTAAAAATGTGCTTCTTACCGGGATTTGGTGATAGTTGCGGGTTGTGATATCAAGAATACTAAAACATGTTGGTATACACGTGTCGCTATGAATTTCAAATGCAATTTTGCCGGATAATTCGTGCCATGGAATTTTGTCAATGTTATACACATCCTGGAATACAGGAATTTCCCGGTTATGATTAAGACTATCTGTAGTACAGGCAGTCAACATTGGTAAACATGTAATCAAAAAAATCAAACAGATTTTCAATATTCCGGTTGCCATCACTTTCTCCACAAATCATTCATGATTTTTTTGCTGATTTATAGCCTCAAGCTAAGGGATAATATTTGGGATGAATAAGACATTCACCTGATACAAATCCGACATTTCTTCTCGTCTCAAACAAACAAAACTGAAGGAATAGCAGCAGGTTATCCATGTCCCGATTGTACCCCAATCTTGTCCCGATTACCCTATTTCCGGTTGAGTATGTTTCTTCAGCATGAAACAAGGAGAATCAAAATGATTACATACACCATTATAATATGTATTGCGTTTGCGCCCATGACGGCAACAGGATTTGAAGCAACCAGTGTAAATAAATCCTTTTTTGCGCAAACTGAAACAGATTCACTTAGGCAAAAACCGGTCAACTTTATAGTACTGCCCATAATATTTAAATCGCCCGATACCGGTTGGGCTTTTGGTGCTTTGCCCCAGGTAGTATTTCGATCAGGTGATTCCCGTCACCCCTCGTCTGTTCGTGTGGATGCATACTATACACAGCAAAAGCAGTACCATTTTCTGCTCAGAAGCACCAACTGGTTTCAGGAAGACCGTACAAATGTTGACGGTAAAATATCTGTCAAAAAGTGGCCAACGTTTTATTATGGAATCGGAAACGATACCCCTGATTCACATAAGGAAGGTTTTACCGAAAATCTGTTCGAAGGCTCCCTGCAGGGTATTCGCCGGATCGGGAAAAACTGGTACGCCGGGGGAAATTATTCCATGCGTTATGCTGAAATCCGGGAGATGACCGGAGAGGGTGTAATTGCCCAAAATTTTCCAGATGGCACTAATAAGGTATTCACATCAGGCCTGGCTGCCATTTTCCGGTATGATACGCGTGACCATCACTACTATCCAACCCGGGGCTTTTTTCATACTATCGAGATCTACACCGCATTAAAAGCATTGGCCAGTGATTATGCTTTTACAATCATTACAGCAGACCTTCGGATGTATCTGCCACTTCATCAATCGCATAGCCTGGCATTACAGGTTTTCAGTGTTACAGGCTTCGGAGATATCCCATTCCGGCAGCTTCCATCGGTAGGGGCAGTTCTGAGAGGATACTCCAACGTTCGGCACATTGATAAAAACCTGGCTTTGATCCAGGCAGAATACCGGTTTGTACCGGTTGCGTGGAGGCTGGGATTTGTTGCATTCGCCGGCGCGGGTGATGTGTTCAATCATCCCAGGGAGATTGCGTGGAATACATTAAAATACAACGCAGGTTTTGGTATCAGATTCATGTTTTCCCGTGAAGAGAAAATCAACGTACGTGCCGATTACGGCATCGGCCGCAAGGCATCGGGAGATTATATTGATCTGGGTGAGGCTTTTTGAGGGGTGGATATGGACAAGAAGATAAAACTGACTCTGGCTTTTTTCATGATTACAGGCATCAGCTTTGTTTTAACAAGCGTGACAGATGCCCGTCAGTCTCATTTATGGGTTGGAGATAAGGTTCGTATTGATTCGCCAAATGTATCAGAAAAACTGATTATCGGTACTGTCACACATCTTACAGAATCTGACATCATTATCATAAGCAGGGGTTTGCATTACTATTTTCCTTATTCCTCAGTACAGAAGGTGGAGGTGAGCAGGGGCTGGCATTCAAACGAGATGAAAGGGTTGCTGATCGGTGCAACTGCCGGTGTACTGCTATTTAGCATTATAGTGGCAATTGGTCATCAGGTATGCATTCAATCCATTTATACCGATTGTATCTCAAGGCCTGCAAGCTGGCTATCGGGATTTTTTGAGGGAGCAGTTGCAGGATTTGCTATTGGTGGTTTTATAGGTGTTGTTTTTGGAGCAACCGTGATTACTGATAACTGGGTGAATGTGCCTATTCAGTCTTCAAATAAGTTTCAAGCACCTCAAGGCTTTTATTCATTTGCACATCCCGGAATCTCAATCAAACTGAAATTTTAAATTCAACACAATGATGAAAACATTAGTATTCATATTCTGTATAGCGTCATTCATACATAATGCCTCAACAGTTTTATACGCGCAGCCTGGTGGTGTGAAGCCAGGCGACAGGGTTCGTATTTATGCACCCAATATTTCTGAAAAACCGATCATTGGTACACTGATGAATATTACCGATGAGGATATTTTCATAATGAGCAAGAATTTGTCCTATTATTTCCTTTCTGCTTCTGTTGAACAATTCGACGTAAGTATTCAAAAGAAAAATAACCATCTCAGGGGTTTTTTAATCGGTGCAGTATCCACAGGGGGATTGTTAAGTCTTGGTATGGGCATAACCTACAGGGAGTGTGTTTCAAGAGAACTGTTTGGTTGTATGATGCATCCCACAAGCCG
>PWLN01000462.1 GCA_003559375.1 Balneolaceae bacterium
CATTATCTCGGCGGCGGCGAGGATCGTGGCAGCGGAGAGGTTGCCGCCCTCGAAGCCGGGGCCGGGCGCTACGGCACCCCCGTATTGCTCCCCAAATCTATGGAAGACTCTGTGAAGAGGTCTCTCAAATATTCTATGAAGAGGCATTACCCAATCCCTACTTCAACTTCCACATCTGCTGATACGAAGTCCCCTGTAGCAACACCAATCCGTAAATCCCAAGTCCCCACCAGATAACCAACATAGACATCTGACTGATCTAGTTCTTGGATAGTAATCCAGTCCGTCTCATCAGGTCTCTTAACCTGGACACTGACAGTGGCACCGTCCGTCATTACCGCCTTAGCAAAAATAGGTTTACGGCCACCTCCGCGTAATTCACTATTCCCGATACGCATGGGCTCAGTCCATTCGTTCTGGGCATCAATTGTAGCTCGTACATAGGTCAAAGCCATATGCAAATTCCTTTAAGGAAAAGGGGCCGACCAGCAATGGCCAGCCCCTCATTTAATTAGTCGGCAATATCAGCCTGGGGATACGAACGCCAACCCTTTGGATCGAGCTGGAGGAATGCGCTAACGCTACCCTCTGCAAGATTCTGAGTGGCAACAGTCCTACGAAGACCGATGTATCGCTTATATGCGAACGACGGAAGAACCACCTCACGGAGTTTAGTACCAACAGGGTAGTTGGCACCAGCATTATCTACAGCCACAGCGAAAGTATCAATCACCACCGGGTTAGTGGTGAGAGCAGCATTATCAGCAGTGACTAGAGTGAAGGTGACATTCGAGGTGGCAGTAGCCGACTCGAGAGCCTCGTCTCCTACCATCACACGGTAGTAGAGGGTGTGCCCGTGGATACCAATGTCACGCTGTTCGCCAGTGGCCCCCTCTTCAAGACCCAACCCTTCGAGATCAATCTGATCCCCAAAGGTAGTGGGGCCACCTACATTAAGAGCAACACTGGTATTGTAGGCAAAAGTAGTAAGAGTGTCAATAATCATTTTATGTCCTTATTAGGTCGAGCTGGGAACCAGCGCCTCATCGGCAGACAGAACATCAACACGACGGATGGGGATACCCATGAAGTTCTCGGTCCAGCCCATAGTACCCTGGACAGTCTCAGCAGTAGCATACGAATTTAGACCCATAGCCGCCTTCTGGCGGGCAAGCCACGTAGCCATGTCACGGCTCATATACAGGGCCGGACGACCGAAGCTCAGGTTAGGGACAATACGCATCGCCTGGAACAGGAGATCGGGAAGGTTCGGACCAGTGGCAAACTCACCATCCGTGTAGACGTTGCTGAGGGTGCTCTTACCAATATTAGCAATACGAACCACGTAGCGCCAGTCACGAACGGTGAGACCAACGTCCCAACGATAGTGAGTCCGGTAGGCTTCCATACGACCGCCACCAGTGCCACCGACACCAGAGCCAGTTTCGAGAGTCACCTGCCCCTTGTCAGTAACCTGCAAGCCAGCAGTAGAACCTTTCGGAACAATACCGTGGACAGTGTTCGGACCCCAGACAACAAGCCAGATCGAGGCATTGTCAGTGGAAGCACCGCCTGCATGAATAACATTATCAGCATTCGCAGCGAAGGCAGGATTCCGCTCGTTAAAGCGAGGAGCCAGACCAGTGAACGAAGCCGGAACCAGATCGGAGTTGCCATAGAACAGAGTCCGTGCAACCTCCTGATTCATACCTTCAATGAAGGCCATCTCTTCCGAGAGACGGAAAGCAGCCGTATTACCATTGAGGTCAGCTAGGGCCTTATCGACCTCAGCATACGCCTCAAGCATACCAGTGTCATCAGTAATCTGAGCAGTGGTAGACTTGCTCGGCTGAACAAACTGATACATACGCCGCCACGTAGGCTCGGGAATACCAGTTCGGACAGTAGTCCTGTGACCTGTAGTCAGGTTGCCCTCAACCCAGGACATATCAGGAAGGATTTCGTTGGTCTCCATGAGGAGTTCAACGACCTGTGCAATCTTACCATCCGGGTCAGTCCGCTTAGCAAGATCGAGCAGGTTAGGATTGTTAACGCCAAGTACAGCCATTTAATATTCCTTAGTTAGCCATAGAAGGGTATAAACTACGAGCTAGGTCTTTAGCCTCGCCTTTGGGATTCCCCCCAACGACAACCTTGTCCTCAGACATTTGCTTACCTACTCGATACAAAAAGCGAATGAACTCGGGGTGATTTCCAATACCGTAAACGTCCATTGCTTCACGAAGTTCAGGAGTGCCAAACTCTTTCAGAGCCTGACGGGCGACAGCGACATTCTCCTTGAATGCCTTGACCCCTACTTCCTTATCTGCCTCAGCAGCTTCACGCCACTGCTTGACAGTAGTATTCCACGATTCGAGCTGGGCCTTCTGAGCTTCAATCTGAAGATTGATAATCTCCTGTGCCCCCTCTTTCGAGAGCTTCAGCCCCTGAGCTACAGCCTTGAACTTCCCCACCAACTCGTCATCGACAACGACATCTTCGGGGAACTCAAACTCATACTCAACCGGCTCGGCTTCCTTCGTCTCTTCTTTTTCCTGAGACTCAGCTTCTGTCTTTTCAACACCCTCTTCAGGTGCCACGGTGCTTTCATCAGTAAGTACCGACTTGCCTTCTGTCTGGGCTTCGTCTTTCTCTGTAAGAATAGACTCGTCAGCCATCTTTCTCTCTCTCTTTCGCTTCCTGTTGCATCATATGAAAAGCTTCAGGATGATTTTCTAAAATTTCATTCAATACCCATAATCCCACATCCCTCTGACCTGAACGAATAGCCATGTCATGAGGGGATGAAACAGAGAGCGTATGGAACACACGACATCTCGATAAGAGTTTCCATAACCAATAGCGAGCCCCCGGACTCTCAAGCAGCCGTCTGAATTCTTCGGCCTGCCGTTCGAGAGAGGTCTTCTGTTTCTTGGTTAGTTTCTTAGAAGTCTCTTCAATTTCATCAAATTCATCAACCATTCATCACATCAGTCAAGAGGTTGCGTTCATCGGTCTTAGCTCCAGCCGCAGTCTGTGCAATCTGAGCACCCTGTTGCATCTGCTCCATAGCCTGTTGCTCCTGTACCTGCTGTGCTTGTTCAGCACGACGTTCAGCAAGAACGTCAGCAGCTACGAGGATCGAGGGAGGAGCGCCAACAGCCTTTGAATACTCATCCAATGCATTCTCAGCATCCACCTTCTCACGCACCTGTTCAAACCCAGCAGACAACAGACCAGCAGCGAATGCTGCTACACGGTCAATGCTCTGAGTGGCTACGGCTCTTTGAGCCATCGCCAATGAAGAAACGTAGTTGATGCGAAGAGGTTGAGCTGCAAGAGCAGCGGGGATGGGCGGAAGGATGTCAGCCTTGAGAGCCTGATTAAACAGCCTGTCAATAACCTTATCCAGAAACTCACCATGCAGCCTCTCAAGCACAGGACCTAACTGAAGAAGGCGCTCTTCATTACGATGGATGAGGTCCATCTGATTTCGTGGCTGAATACCCTCCATACTGGAGATAGCCATGAACATATCTACGAAGAATGCTTCATCAATTCTGCGCTCAACCGCCTCCATATCGAGGCGAAGCTCTTGTAAGTTAGGCTGGATTTGGTAGATGGGTCGAAGCTGTTGCCTCTGATCATCTCCGTCATATAACGTCAGACCCCCTGGGAGGCTCTGAATAGGACTGTTCTTGAGTGTGGCTGGTCCCGTCAATAGGGGCCTAACCATCAAGTCGATGGCTTGTGCCTTTCTTTTCTCTTCAATCTGAAGACCTTTGATGTCACCAAGGGCAGTCATCCCAGGACAGTCAGTGCCGTAAATATCCTCCCCTGTCACATCCCAACGGAATGCATAAGCAGGAAACTCATCAAATCCACTAACCCTTAGCCACTTGTCTTTGTCAGCGCCTTGGGTAGAGGGTTCGTAGTAAACGCTCTTGAAAGGCTTGTTAGAGGCTTTAGGGCTCTTGGGGTAGAAAGACTCGTTAGGTTCGATGATGTGACACACAGGAAACCATGCATCGTAATTACCCTTATCGATGGCATTCCGGGCAGTGGTCGAGAGATTTTCAATGCCGAAGGCTTTAGCCATCTGACCAGCCGTCCAATCGAACTCTCTAAAAACTGTATCAACTTCAAACCTATCATTCAAACCGATAGAATAACTACCAGTGGTGTGATTATAAAACCTAGCGACATCTTCAAAATCATCAATGTGAGTCATAAGAGAGGTGCCGAATAACAGCACTTCATTCAGACTCTGAGATGCCATGCCGTAGAAATTACTCTCGTTCAAAATAGTACGAAGGATGAGTTCTGACTGATAGAGCCAGTCCTGTACTTCACCTATCTTCATCAGGTCTTGGTCATAGGTTTCTAAGAGAAACCAGGGACGAGAAGGTGAAATAGTACCAGCTAGCATACCAGCCGTGGCAATCTGTAAAGCCTTGGTGGCTTTACTGTTGATGATAGACTGATGCTTCTTGATGCCCCTGTTACGGTCTGAGATGAAAAAGCGACCCCTACGGGGCCGTACAAACTCTGACAGCTCACGCCAATGGGGCATGAAAGAAGAACGCTCAAGCTCTAGTGCGCTCTTACGCCTGTTGTAATAATCCTTGGAATGAGCTTTCTCAAACATTATTCACCTAGAAGGGTTTTGCCCCCGAATGCTTGACCAGAAGGTAAGCCTTGGGGAGAGGTGAGGATAGAAGAAGCTCGCCCCTGTCGCCTACGAGCCTGCGCTTGACTCTGTCGCCTAGCTTCTAGGACAGCGGGATCAACAGGTGTAGGAGGAGGAGGTCCAGGCTTAGGAGCGGGAGGTGGTTTAGGAGCGGACCCTCCGAATATTGCCCCCATTTTATTCCTTTCTAAAACGACATTTCAAGTGGATCATAATCCTTGAGAGCAGAGGTTTGAATCATATCCGTCACCATACTCACTTCTGAAGAAATGTCTGATGCAAAAGTAAGAGCAAGAGCATCTGCCACATCTGGACTAAGGATGCCCCTATCTTCCATCTGCTTCTTGGTCTCTAGTCGAATACGGCCTGTACTGGCTTCAAATCCAAATTCTCTCTGAGTGAGCTGCGCCTCTAGTTCGTAATCTTTCGGGAGAGCGAGGTAGTTGAGAGCATCCCTCATCTTCCCCCACATCTGATCACTACGATAAGCATATTTCCCGCTCTTGATACGAGTGTTGATGACATCAATCGGGTTGTAGCCTAGTCGTCTGAGGATGTCAATTGGGCCTACGCCCAAACCCCCTCCGTCAATGAACAAGCCAGCACATTTCTTACCTAGTCTCTGGAAGTCCTGTATCATCTCAACGATGGCTTCAGCAACCTCTACCTGATCCAATCCCTTGTATTCTTTGTACGGGAAGCTCCTAGCATCCATACCGATACGGGGGAAGAGGACAGTGGAATTGTCACCAAATCTAGCAACGTCTACACCGATGATAAGAGGATCGTCTC
>PWLN01000225.1 GCA_003559375.1 Balneolaceae bacterium
TGCAAGATGGGGCAAATGAAATAAACGACTATATTAATCAGTTTTATGCTCCCTTAAATCTGTCTCTTGATCCTTTACAGCCTGGAAATCCCAGAATGACTCATCCCAATAACTGGCAACCTTTGGCATTTGATGATTTTTTCGTGGATCAGTCCGGAAATGTGATAGATACAGAAGAACCTGAGTTTCTTGGCGCCGAATGGGGCAATATTATACCATTTGCACTTGTGGAATCAGAGCGCACTTCATTCCATCGTGATGGAATGAAATATTATGTTTACCATGACCCCGGCCCACCGCCAAATATAGACGGTGAATTCTCAGATATATTTAAATATTCATTTGCATTGGTTCCAATTTGGCAAAGCCATTTAGACCCGTCAGATACAACCAGGTGGGATATTTCACCATTTTCCATGGGAAATATTGATATAAATGACATGCCAACCTCTTTTACTGATTATGACGATTTTTACGACTTGTTTAATGGTGGTCAGATCAACAAGGGACACCAAATCAATCCGTATACAGGAAAACCATATGAACAACAGGTTGTATTACGGGGAGATTATGCCCGTGTATTGGCAGAGTTTTGGGCTGATGGTCCTGACTCGGAAACACCACCTGGCCATTGGTATTCTATCCTGAACTATGTGAATGACCAAAAAGACCTGGAAAAAAAATTCCAGGGAACAGGAGATGTATTAGATGATCTGGAATGGGACGTAAAATCCTACTTTGTCCTCGGTGGAGCCATGCATGATGCTGCTATTTCGGCCTGGAGTGTAAAATCGAAATACGATTATGTTCGCCCTATTTCAGCCGTACGCTGGATGGCAGACAATGGACAGAGCAGTGATCCAAATTTGCAGAGTTATCATCCCGATGGTATTCCACTAATTGAAGGGTTCATCGAACTTATTAGTGAAGGCGATATGTTGGCTGGTATGAATAATGAAAATCTTGGCAAGATAAAACTTTATACATGGAGAGGGCATAGTTCAGAATATATTCCAAATCCGGAAATTGACCATGCCGGGGTTGACTGGATCCTGGCTGAATATTGGTGGCCCTATCAGCGTCTTACATTCGTGACCCCACCATTTGCCGGCTATGTTTCAGGACACTCAACTTTTTCAAGAGCAGCCGCAGAAACGCTAACAATGCTTACCGGCGATCCTTTTTTCCCAGGTGGAATAGGTGAGTTTACTGCCAAAAAAAATGAATTTCTCAAGTTTGAAAATGGGCCCAGTGAAGATATTATTTTACAATGGGCTACTTATCGCGATGCGTCTGACCAGTGCAGTCTTTCACGAATATGGGGAGGTATTCATCCTCCCATAGACGATATCAACGGACGATTTATCGGTGAAAAAGTGGCAATCAATTCATTCAAACTGGCAATTCAGTATTTTAATGGTACGGTAGATGCCAATATTGCCCGATATCCCACTGAAATTCCGGAAACCGTTTATCTTGAACAGAATTTTCCCAACCCATTCAATCCATCAACAATAATAAGGTTTCATCTTGATAGAGAGAGTGAGATAAAGCTGGAAGTATTCGACAGTATGGGTAGAAAGTTGAGAGTACTGTATCATGGAAGTGCTAATGCCGGCAGTCATGAAATACCGTTTGAAGCCTTAAACCTTTCAAGTGGTGTCTATTTTTACCGTTTAGTCACAGAAACCTCATCTCACACACGAAAAATGTCGATAATCAGGTAACCAGGATAGCACCGAACTGATTTTCCATTAATCTATCATATTTCAGACCGAATTTATCTAATAAGAGTCATTATTTTTGTAATACTTTTTCCCTCAGCCTGAAGTCGATAGAAATAAAGGCCACTTGAAAAATTTGATGCATTAAAATCAACAAACTGTCTTCCCTCTGATACCTCTTCATCTAAAAGAGTGTAAATCAGTCTTCCATTCAGATCAATTATGTTGAGACGAACATGCATCGGGTTTGGCAGATCAAAACTAATAATGGTATTAG
The DNA here is from genome assembly GCA_003559375.1 of Balneolaceae bacterium. Taxonomy (GTDB): domain Bacteria; phylum Bacteroidota; class Rhodothermia; order Balneolales; family Balneolaceae; genus Rhodohalobacter. Next base: position 2,002 of record PWLN01000225.1, read on the forward strand.
GGTTAAAAGGATTAGGATAATTCTGGTGTAGTGTAATAACATCTGGCAGCTCTATCCCTGTAGTAAAGCTGAAACTGGAAGACCATTCACCATTTCCCATTTTGTTAATAGCTCTTATTCTCCAATTGTAAGCAGTTTCGGGTATCAGTGATTTTGTCAATGTGTAAGTAGTTCCATATATATATGAAGAATTATAATCAGGATTTTCTGCAATTCCATATGCTGTTATCTCAAGTTCATAGCTCTCTGCACGTACTGCGGGTTTCCATATAAATTTTGCGGTTGGAGATACCTGAACCTGATCAGGCTCAGGAGACAAGATTTCTACGGAGCCCGGTATAGTAAAACCCGGCGCCAACTCCTGAGGATTTTGCCGCAGCCACGGATAACTGAAACCTTCTTCAATTAACCATTCGCCAGAATTTTCATCAAAGTCCCAATTACTATTTTCAGACTGATATGTTTGCCTGTAAAAAGCAAAACCCTTTTCAAGTGGTTTCAGGCTTTGAATGGGATTTACCTGTACAATAGTTCCATTATTTAATCCGATACCTTCATCAATCTGTGAAGATGTATTATCCCAAAAAGAATATTCAACGATAGCCTCATGACCCATATTCTGATTTAATCCAACCAATCCTCCAACCTGGCTGGAACCAACTACTACACCAACAGAATAGGATTGGGTTACAAGAGAGCTACCCTCTTCGCTTAAATTTCTCCCCACCAGGCCACCAACCTGGCCAGTACCCTGAACATTTCCTGTAGCATAGGAGTGAGTAATCAATGCAAGGCCTTTGTTGCTTTGATTCACTCCAACAAGGCCTCCTACCCATACACTGTTGCTGAATACATTTCCAGTAGCAAACGAATGGGTAACGATTGCAGAACCGGCAATTGATTCATTATGCCCGATCAATCCAGCTGTTTTATATCCTGTACCCGTTAAATCCACATTTGCCCAGCAGAACGATATCTCGGCCGTTCCACCCCGGCTAATATTGTGTGCAACAAGTCCGCTGACAAATTGATCCCCGCTTGCCTTGCCTGTAACATAAGAATGTGTGACCAACGAATGGTTTTTATCGCCTGATGAGCGTGTTTCACCTGCAAGTCCCGCCACTCTGACATTGCCAGTAATATTTACATCTGTAAGGGCAATGTTTTTAAGTGTTGCATTTCTTGTAATACTGAACAAGCCAATATAGTTTTCATCAGGCCGGTTTATATACAGATTTTTAATCTTAAAACCATTCCCATCATAGTTGCCAAAAAATTCCTGCCCGGAAATGACACCCCCAATTGGTTCCCAGCCTTTGCCTTGATTATATGGGGGTACATTTAAGTCAATATTATCAATTTGGAGAAAGTAAACACCTGAATATTCTTCACCTATATAATTCCGAATATTGTTTAATTGACCGGGTGAAGCAACAAGATACGGATTATCTTCAGAGCCATCCCCTCCGGAAAAGCCTTCTAATTTTTCTTCAGCAAGTTCATGAATCAGTAATGAAAAATTTTCAAACTCCTGAAAGATTTCACTTTTTACTGAAAAATTTTCAGTACCCGGCAGACGGCTTGCAATAAGAAATAAAAAAAATAATGTAAACAGCAGAAAACGTTTTAATATACACTGAATAATCATTTTTATTTGATTTTGGACTAAGTTATTAATTATTCATGAAATTATGTCTTCAATACTCTGATTAACCGTTATTTTGCGTTTGTAATCAGTTGATTCGATGTAAACAATATAATATCTGTTACATAGGTTATACTTGCAACTAAAAATATAGTTAATAAATGTGGAGTCAAATCTTACATTAACAGAGAATTAAGGCTGAATTGAGTGATTTATATTTTCAGTGCCGGTGGTGAAACGAAAAACGATGAATAGATGAAAAGACTTTTTGAAACCAATTCCAAATCTTCACAATTATCCGATTCAACAAATTTCCTATTTTATAATATCATCCATAATGCAGAGAACTGTCCAGCCGGTACAGCCCTGTAAGGATGCCTATGGTACGTCCCGGCCTACAGGTGAGAAATGCATTACTTTTATTTTGGGATTGTACAAGCGGTTTTTTTTCTCTATTGTCAATACGACAAAAATTAACCTGACTCTGATATGTCTGCCACATTTCTGCTTTCGCTAACTGTTATCAGTATTCTGTTCCTTCTTGTGTTTATTATCAAATTACGCATGCAGGCGTTCATTGCTCTTCTTATTGTTAGCATGGTTGTTGCCGTTGTTGGAGGTATTCCAATCAGTGAGGTTATCAATACAATTCAGCAGGGAATGGGCGGTATTCTTGGCTACATCGCCATTGTAATCGGAATTGGCACCATGATTGGCGAAATTCTTAGGGTATCGGGTGGCGCAAGGCAGATTGCCGGTACACTGCTTAAACAATTTGGAGAAAAAAAGGCTCCCTGGGCACTTACACTGATCGGCATTATCGTCGCTATCCCTGTTTTTTTCGAGGTGGCACTAATCCTGTTTATTCCGCTGGTTTACGATCTTACGAAACGTACTGGTAAATCAATCCTCTTTTATGGAATTCCACTTGTAGCAGGCATCGCTGTGGCTCATTCGTTTATTCCACCCACGCCTGGCCCGGTTGCTGTAGCCGCATTACTTGGTGCAGATCTTGGCTGGGTTATCTTCTTCGGATTAATTGCGGGAGTGCCTTCTGCTATCGTTGGAGGTATCTTTTTTGGGCGCTACATTGGGGGCAAAATCAATATCGGGGTTCCCGAACATATGATACCGGAAAACGATGATATTGAAGAAAACCTGATGAAAATACCGGGGTTTTTTATATCAGTAAGCGTTATTGTCGTACCGCTTGTACTCATTTTGATGAATACTGCATCAGGATTTTTTTTCCCGGAAGACCACCCGGCAGCCATTTGGATGTCTTTCATCGGCCATCCCTTTAGTGCTCTTATTATTGCCTGCCTCATGGCTTTCCATTTTTTGGGTACCCGGCTTGGATTTACCCGCGAACAAGTTCAGCAAGTGGCTACGAAATCGATGCAGCCAGTAGGAATGATTATTCTATTGACAGGTGCAGGAGGTGTATTTGGCCGTGTTCTGGTGAGTGCTGGTGTTGGCGAAGTACTGATTGACGTTATGGCAACCACTGCCATGCCGGTAGTATTATTTGCTTTTATTGTAGCAACTGTTATCCGTGTAGCCCAGGGCTCTGCCACCGTAGCAATGGTTACTACTGCCGGACTGATTGCACCACTCATCGAAGCAGCCGGGTATTCTCCCCCGCTCATAGGCTGTGTAGCAATTGCAATTGCATGCGGAGCAACAGTACTGTCGCACGTAAACGATTCCGGCTTTTGGCTGGTCAAGGAATTTTTTGGCATGACCGAAAAACAGACCCTCACATCGTGGACCATCATGTAAACAATAATTGGTGTAACCGGGGTCAGTATTGTGCTGGTAA
>PWLN01000286.1 GCA_003559375.1 Balneolaceae bacterium
ATCTGTGATATTTTTTTGTAATGGATTTTGGGCTTTAGACAATGGACTGTGGTTTGTGGATATGATGGTGGGGATATTTATTTGATGAGCATGAGTTAGATATGCCAATGTAGTGTAAAAAGTGCTGGTGAGTGATTTAAAAATCAAAAAATTGCTGTTTTGATATTCTAAATTTTTATCCAAAGTTTGCTACCTTATTTCAATACTATTTTGAATAAACTAACCACTATTATTTATGATTATCGGAGTACCAAAAGAGATTAAGACCCACGAAAACAGAGTATCATTACAGCCAGCCGGAGTTCTTCAATTAAAAAGACACGGACATGAGGTATTGGTTGAAAAAGGGGCTGGATTGGGAAGTGGATTTACTGATGAAATGTATGTTGAAAGGGGAGCTTCGATTGTTGAGGATGTAAATGAAATCTGGTTACGCTCTGCCATGATCATGAAAGTAAAAGAGCCTATTGCAGTTGAGTATCCCAGGATGCGTGCCGGTCAAATTATCTTTACCTATTTTCATTTTGCGGCAAGCAGGGAACTTACACAGGCAGTAATCGATTCCGGTTGTATCGCAATAGCTTATGAAACCGTTGAAAAAGCAGACGGTTCACTACCGCTTCTGATCCCGATGAGTGAAGTGGCCGGAAGAATGGCTGCACAGGAAGGCGCCAAATATCTTGAGAAAGCTACAGGTGGGCGAGGCGTATTGTTGGGGGGGATTCCCGGGGTGCCACCTGGAAATGTAATGGTGCTGGGTGGTGGAATTGTTGGGGTGAATGCTGCAAAAATTGCTGCTGGTATGGGCGCTTATACTACTATTCTGGACATCAGCCTTCAAAAGCTCCGCTATCTTGATGATGTGATGCCTAAAAATGTACGTACGATTTTGTCATCCGAAGGCGCAATACGGAACCTGCTTCCACATACCGACCTTGTAATCGGTGCCGTACTCATACCAGGTGCCAAAGCACCAAGCCTGATCAGCCGCGATATGCTGAAGCTGATGAAGCCGGGTACTGTGCTTGTGGATGTTGCTATTGACCAGGGCGGATGCTTTGAAACATCAAGGCCAACTACTCATGACGACCCTATCTACATCATCGATGATGTGGTGCATTACTGTGTTGCCAATATGCCGGGTGCAGTGCCGTATACGTCCACATTAGGCCTCACGAATGCAACCCTGCCTTATGCAGTTCAAATTGCAAATAAAGGCTGGAAAGATGGACTTCATGATGATGCCGAACTGAAAAAAGGCCTGAATATTGCAAATGGTAAAATCGTTTATAAAGATGTAGCCGAAGCCTTTGATATGGAGTATTCACCGGTTTCTGAAGTGTTGTAAATAACTCTGCGTGAGCGTCGGGGTTCAGGTTCAAAGTTTCAGGTTCCATGTTCCAGGTTCAAAGTTTCAGGTTCAAGGTTCAAGGATCCAGAACGTACATCGTGTATCACACATCTCCTCGCCTTAAACCGCTCAAACGCTGACAGAATCCCGACAAGCATGTCGGGAATGCTGTCAGGTTTTCGCTGAATGAGTTTGGAATTAGTTGTTTTTCATGATTGCCAGCTCTTCATGTGTGTCTTTCACATGGTTGGACTGAACCTGCTTTTTATGTGAATCCGGAACATTGAAAAATTCATCCGGGTCGTTAACCGGTTCTTCTTCAAGTAACAGGTCTATGATAGGATCCATACGTTCCAGGTATTCAATGTTCAGATTGCCGATCACATCTTTTTCTATTTCATCCACATCTTTTTCATTCTTTTTCGGGAGAAATACTTTTTGAATGCCTGCTCTTTTTGCAGCAAGCACTTTTTCCTTGATGCCTCCAACCGGCAGTACGAGTCCGCGGAGTGTGATTTCACCAGTCATTGCAATTGTGCTTCTTACCTTTCTCTGGGTGAAAATTGATGCCACGGCCGATAACAACGCCACACCTGCCGAAGGGCCGTCTTTTGGAACAGCTCCCTGTGGCACGTGGATGTGCAAATCCCAGTACTTAAAAGCATCTTCAGGGATATTCAGTTCCTTATATCGTGCACGCAGATAACTGATGGCAAGCATTGCCGATTCTTTCATCACTTCACCGAGCTGGCCGGTAATATGAAGTTTACCTGTACCCCTGGATACACTGGCTTCAATAAAAAGAATGTCTCCGCCATAGGGAGTCCATGCCAGCCCTGTCGAAACTCCCGGAACAGTGGTTCTTTCTGCCACATCAGAGTAGAATTTTCGTTTACCGAGAATTTCACTCACATCGGCAACTCCTACACTCATGTTCTCTATTTCACCGCCGGCAATGCGCGCTGCCACATTTCGGCAGACAGAACCGATTTGCCGTTCTAAATTACGAACCCCGGATTCGCGGGTATATTCGTCTATGATTTTCTCAATCGCTGCACTTGAAATTTTGATCAGCTTTTTCGTGAGGCCATTTTCCTCAATTTGTTTTGGGACAAGATATTTTTTGGCTATTTCAAGCTTTTCCTCAAGTGTATATCCGCTGATATAGATGATCTCCATTCTGTCTCTTAATGGAGGTGCAATCGTATCCAGGGAATTTGCTGTTGCAATGAACATTACCTTCGATAAATCATATTCAAGCTCCAGATAATTATCTGTGAATGTATCGTTTTGTTCAGGGTCAAGAACTTCAAGAAGGGCAGATGTTGGGTCGCCACGGAAATCGGATCCAACCTTGTCGATCTCATCCAGCATCATAACGGGATTGCCCTTTCCAGCTTTTTTCATGGCTCTTAGAATTCGTCCCGGAAGGGCACCAATATATGTGCGCCTGTGGCCCCTTATCTCAGCTTCGTCATGTATACCGCCAAGGCTGAAACGTTCAAATTTTCGGTTCATCGCCCTTGCGATGGATTTTCCAAGAGACGTTTTTCCAACTCCGGGCGGGCCGTAAAAACAAAGGATCGGAGCCTTCATATCTTTTTTGAGTTTCAGGACTGCAAGATATTCGATGATTCGTGTTTTTACTTTTTCAAGGCCGTAGTGATCTTCGTCGAGTACCTTTCTGGCTTTTTTCAAATCAAGTTTATCATCCGAATAATCGCCCCACGGAAGGTCGAGAATCCACTCAACATAACTGTGAATAATTCCATAATTGGGTGAGGCACTTGGTGTCATTTCTAAACGCTGCAGCTCTTTTTCCGCATCTTTGATTACATAATCAGGTACACCTTTTTTCGCTTTTAAACGTTCTCTGAGTTTGGCAACTTCCTGCTGTTCGGAATCTTCACCGAGCGCTTCCTGAATAGCTTTCATCTGCTGCCTGAGGTAGAAATCACGCTGCTGATCATCAATATCTGTTTTGACCTTCGAACGAATTTCCTCACTTAAATTCAGAACCTGCAGTTCTTTGTTCAGGTGTTCCATCACTTTTTCAAGCCTTTTTGAGAAATGCATATGCTCGAGAATCTGTTGCTTGTCAGAAAGTGACACCTGCAGATTTGAGGAAATGAAATTCAGCAAAAATGTTGGGCTTGAAATATTATTGATGGCGATAGACGCTTCGGATGGAATATTCGGAGAGAGATTTACAATTTTTGTAGCGGTCTCTTTAATGGATCGCATAGATGCATCCAATTCAATTCCGGTTAAATCCATAACCTGGCGGATGCCCTTAACACTTGCCCTGAAATAAGGATCTGTTTCTGTTATCTCGTCAATCTCAAAAACACTCTTACCCTGTATGACTATACTTTTACTGCCATCAGGCATTTTAATTAATTTAAGAATCTGGGCAACTGTTCCAACTTCATAAACATCCTGCGGATTTGGGTCTTCTACCGTTTCATCTTTCTGGGCTACTACTCCAATTATTTTATCGGTTTCATAAGCTTCTCTAACAAGTGCCAGAGAACGGTCGCGGCCTACTGTTATCGGTACAACAACACCGGGGAAAAGAACCGTATTTTTTAGTGGCAGGATTGGAAGGCTGTTGGGGACTTCTGACTCAGTGAGTTTTCTCTCTTCTTCCTCGCTCAACAGCGGAATCGCCTGTTCAAAATCGTCAAAACCTTCGTTTTGATCTTCAAAAGCCGTTTGAATTTTTAATCGGTTATCAAACATGTATGGGGTATTCTGTTAAATTATTTCTGATTTTCAATTGCTGTTGGCAAAATAAAAGCCAAAATACAGGTTGCTACCATAACGTCAGGAATATAAAATAGGTTCTGCCAAATTGTTTTGGTTTTTCCGTTTCTGTCAGTAGTATACTAAATCAAAGCGAAGAACGATGAGTAAGCAGAGGAAATCTGAAACACAGTTTATACATAATCCAAGCTACACTGAAACTAACAACTGCATACACAAGTTCATAAATAAAACCGGATACCAACAACGGATGCACCAAGTATTTCAGATGTTGGTGAATTATTCTTTGTTTTCAATAAAACAGCAGCACTCATGTCGAAACGGTTTGTTTCAATTCCTGTTCCAAGACTGTAAAAACCCTGCAAGTGCGGGGCAATCCTTGTTCCTCCTCTGATTGGCAAGAACCGCAGAGGCCGGAATTCAAAGCCCAGATAGCTGGTAAATCCGGACGGCCGAAAGGAACTTTGAACAATAGAGTAACTGATATCACCCATTAGTTTAAGCCTCCTGTAATGGAGCAGGCCGCCGGAGTTTATTGAAAGCGGAAGCAGGGTATCAAAGGTGCTTTTGTGTCCTGAGATTTTATCAGATAAATATCCGAAACCCTCTAATCCGTTTAAAAAGGTTATGTGCTCATTTGGGCTTCCCTGGAAGTAACGATCTGTTGGAGGTGTGATACTGCTGGAGTCTACCTGTACCGGTATGGATTCTAACACCAGCGGGTCGCCATAATGATAAACCGCACCAAGATCTGTTACAGAAAACGACAGGCGCAGGGATTTTTCAGATGGTTCATTCTGATTACGCAGTACTGATATTTCTTCACCAAAGGTAATAATGTAGGTAATGCCAATGTCGAGTCCCGCACCAATGCCGGAGGGTTTTATCAAATCCTGAAACGTATAGCTGTATGGTTGCTGCTGAATTGAAGTATTCATCAGCAGTTCTTCAGCGAATCTGCTCACTACGCCTGAAGATGTGTGCCGAAAAGAAAGATTTTGTTTCCACACCCCGTTTTCATTGTCAGATTCGTAACGGTTTGAAAAAAGAGCGTCAATATGAGAACCCGAAAGAATAATTTTTGGTGAGGCACCAATGATAAATTCTGAAAGCCGGGGTGCCAGACCGTTTAGAAAAGTAAAAGATTCAGCAAAACCAAATGAGAGTTCATGCATTACGTCATATTGCTGCCTTAATGATTGATCTATAATAAACTGTTCGTTTCTTTCATTTGGGATTGATGAATATAGCCCCTTTCCGATTTCATAGCGGCTTGCCATGCGTGTCCTGAATGAGAAAGCGTAACTTCTTTCCGGCCTTATCCATTTCAGG
>PWLN01000018.1 GCA_003559375.1 Balneolaceae bacterium
AAAAGGAATCATAAATTCCTGATCCGGGCATGGATGTATGTTGCCATGTTTGACCATCAAGCCAATATATCTCACAACCGGTAGGATAAGGTATATAGAGAGCATCCTCAATTCCACCATTTTGATTGGTGAAAATGTCAAGGCCAATACGATACGCGCAAAGAGTCTCATGTTTGACTCCGTATGATTCTGCCACCTGCTTTACTAAAACGTGATTTTGGGCTTTTAAAAACTTATCAATCCGATCTTTATGCGCCGTTTTACTGCGATCATTCCAGAAATTTTCAGCCACGCATGCTAAACTGAATGGCTTATCAAGTGGCTTAAGAGTCTGTGACATGTTTATTCCGGCATCTTTACAGTACTTATAAAAGGTGCCGATCGTAATTTCTGTGTTTGATTTAATACTCCGATCAAACTGTTGATCGCATTCAGCTTCTTTATACTTCGACGACAAGCGGCTCACCCTGTGAAACAGAGAACGACCTTCTTCGCCTAAACTTGCCAGGGAGAATCCAACTTTATACCAATCTTCATATTTATCTGCAATGTTATGAGAGCCCTTTTCAATTGCATCGACAAGCAACTTGGCTTTTTCGATTTCCTCTGAAAGGTCCGTACTCCTCCCAATAGTATCTTTTTCGTAGGGTTTTGAAATACTTGGTATTTGTATTGGTGCGGCATCTTTGTTTAGAATGGCCTCTGTATCCCAAGACAGGAAACAAGCGGACGCAGCTGACTTCGGTGCCTGGTCGATGTTTACCGATGGAATGTGAGCTTCCACCAGTTTAGCTATGTACGTATAAGCTTCACCAACTTGATTCTCGTGTATACCTTCTACTCTATAAATGGCCTTAATGCCATTGCCACTTGGAGAAGTAAACGTTAAAACCGGTTTCACTTCTGCTATTTTATTCATCTCAGACTTGATTCGCTGTACGTCGGTGACGTCATCAATATCCAGGCATACTAGATTACTAAAGGCAACTATACCATCCATTTTTCGTTGTGAAAACACTCCTGAAAAAGTTACAAATGGTAATGTCTCAATTTTATACTTCTTTTTCTCTGCCGGCCCGTTAATTGCTCTCAGTGCTTCTATCTCATCTTTTAGCTGGTCTGAAACAATGGCATCATAACATTCCACTACGCCACTAGACGTCATTGGTGTAAGATTCATAATGCCAGGGGCATATACTGAAAATTTACTCATTATAATAAATTTTGAGGTTTGTGGGTCAAGTAGTACGTATGCAAATTCAAGACATACTAAACCCATGATTTTATTTAATTTTGCCTGCAACCTCTGAACAGGGCTTTTTAAAGAAATGCGGAGGAATTTTAAAATTTTTTTAAAATGCCTGATCTCGCTTCAGGTCTCAAGTTATACTGCGAGAAATTTATAACAACACAGAATATAAAGATTATTTTTAATAAACAAAAATATAAATTTAAAAATATTCCTTTTTTTTCAAAATTTTTTTCCGGAGATTGAAAAAACCAATAAATACAAACACTAACAAAAAGTATGCTGCTATAATATTGCTATAAAAATTTGGTTAGCTTTTAAAAAACCGCGTTTAAAGCTCAGTTTGGTCGTTTACGTCCGGTAGCGCACTCGGCTGGGGGCCGAGGGGTCGCAGGTTCAAATCCTGTCGCCCCGACAAGTGCAGAAAAACATGTTTTTCGAATAACCGACTCCTCTGGTAGATTTTCACACTACAAAGGTCTGATCGTTGATATTGCGAAGCAGTGCTTCGCGGTTCCCCCATCGGGATCCCTTTGGGAAAATCCTGTCGCCCCGACATATTACCATTTACAGAAAAGAGAGAAAATGATTTACTATGCCTATATGATTAAATCGGAGAGATTCAACCGTCATTACTATGGGCACACTTCTGATTTAGAAGAAAGAATTCACGAACATAATACCGACCAAAGTCCACACACTAAAGGCAAAGGCCCATGGAAACTGATTGGTTATGTGGAATGCACTTCACGTTCGCATTTATTCCAATTTCACACCTTACCTGCTCCTTATTACTTATTATCTCCAAATTTGTCTCCGGTAACCTGAATATGACTGATATTTTCCGTTATAATGAGATAGTTTCGATTATTTACTTGAAATATGGGTTCATATCCGGTAACATATATCAGCCATCAGCCATCAGCCGTCTGCCGGTGCTGTGGCTATCGCCCCAGCTTTTCATCCCGACATGTTTATCGGGACTTACGCTCCGCTCCAGCTTTTCACTTTTTCCCCTGAATCATGAATAAATGGTCAATTACCCGCCGTGTATTTCTTAAACGTTCTGCGTTATTACTTGCAGCTTCCCTATTTGCAGGTTCGAGAATTGCACCAAAGAAAAAGGTTCGTTTTGGATTGGTAACCGATTCCCATTATGCCGATATCGATACGGCGGGTACCCGTCACTACAGGGATTCCATTGCGAAGATGCTGGAGTTCACAGATCTGGCAAATGATGAGGGTGCGGAATTCGTGATGCACCTTGGAGATTTTAAAAACGGTGCGCCGGATTACAACCTTGATCACCTTCAAAAAATCGAATCTATCTATGCCCGCTTTAAAGGCCCTCGTTATCATGTTTTGGGGAACCATGATATGGACCGCATCTCCAAGGAAGACTTTATGTCGGTAATTGAGAATACCGGAATTGCTGCTGGCCAAACATACTATTTCTTCGACAGAGGCGGCATCCGGTTTATTATTCTTGATGCAAACTTTACTTCTGATGGTACGCCTTACAACTCCGGCAATTTCCACTGGACCGATGCAAATATTCCAGTGTCTCAGATAGAGTGGCTGGATAAAACCCTGTCATCAGCTGCCGGGCCGGTAATCATCTGTATCCATCAGCTTCTTGACGGGGATGATGGTAATATTTTTGTGAAGAATGCGGCAGATGTGCGTACTGTATTGGAAAAGCATCAAAAAGTGCTTGCAGTTTTTCAGGGGCATCATCACAGCGGGCAATACAACGAGATCAATGGTATTCACTATTATACCCTCAAAGCAATGGTGGAAGGCCCCGGCGAAGAAAACAATTCTTATGCTATGGTTGAAGTTTTCGATGATTTGTCAATTACCGTAACCGGTTACCGAAAAGCTGTAAATAAAAAACTGTCCCGAAGTTCATAATATCAATCCGGAATCCGGGTTGCCTGCCAGGCTACGGCGCGCCATTCTCCGTCTCTTTTCAGGAATGTGCCGGTATTGTAAAAGAGCATCCTTTCCGTTCCTGCTGGCTCCAGCGGTACATCTGCAACCAGCATAAAAGCAACAACTGCTGCTTCGCCATAAATTCGAATCTGAATCTCTTCAGCAGAATAAACAGGGTTATGATCATCGGTTTGAGTATACCCAACAGTAAGGCCGCTCATGATATCCTGTTTACCGATCCGTTCACCGTTTGAACTTGTATAAATAAGATCATCAGCCCAGAAACGATCATGAGTTTCATAATCATTAACAGACGCTCCAATCAGAAATTCATGCAGCAGGTTTTCAAGAATTTCATAATCGTCCGAATGTTTTTCAGTAACATGGAACACAAGAAAGATTGAGAAAAGTAAGGACAAAAATGTTTTCATATCAGTTATAAAATATACCTTCATTATTTAAACATATCGTCTTCAGAAACGCTTAGCGCTAAGCGCATTGCGCAAAGCTTTATCAAAAAACGATTCAACGTCGAGAAGGTATCGGTAAAATCACATACAGACAATTTTAAACAAACTTTCACACAATCATGCACAATAATTGATTTGATTTACCTTTATACTTACAATTATACTGCATCAGGCACCTCTATAGTTTCTTTTACTGGTGACAACATGAAAGTAGCGCATTTTCAATTTACAAGATTTTTTACTTTCTCATTATTTCTGTTGTTTATTCCGGCATTGCTGACGGGTCAGACGTACACGCCACACAGCCTGCACACAGGGCCATCCTGGGCACCAAACGGGCATGTTATTGCATACTCCGCTGCCTACCACGGCAGTTATGATATTTATACAGTTGATATCTGGACAGGCGAGCGAGTGAGGGTGTCGGATCATCCTGCGAATGACCTTTACCCAGCCTGGGCTCCCAATGGCAGATGGCTTGCATATTACTCTGACCGCCCAAGCGAACTCGGCCCTTTTCCGCCTGATACCATTGTTTATAATGTGCGCGGGCTTTATGAAACCTATGCCAGAGACGGGTACCGGCCGTCATGGTCGCCCGATGGACGAACTATCGCAGCACATTTTCGGGGCGAGAAGGGTAATTATGAAATCTACCTGATGGACAGACGCGGACGCGATCGAAGGCCAATAACCGATACCTGGGCAACTAATGTGCACCCAAGATTCTCACCTGATGGCAGTAAGATCGTATTTGTTTCCGACCGTGATATGCAGGCGGAAATTTATGTGATGGATGCAAATGGCAAGAACCAGATACGGCTTACAAACTCACCAGCCTACGACCTGGATCCAATTTGGTCTCCGGACGGAAACAAAATTGCATTTATTTCAAACCGTCTCGGATCTTTCGATATATTTATCATGAATGCTGATGGGAGCGATATAAGGGTTCTGGCAAGTTCACCTTCCATTGATATGGCTCCTGTTTGGTCACCCGATGGAAAACGTATTCTATTCTCTTCTAACCGGTATGGTTACTTTGACCTCTACGTAATGGATACGGATGGCAGCAATCTCGTCAGGCTCACATCATCCGAGTTTCATGAATTTTATGGCTCATGGTCACCCCAGGGGAGCCGGATCGCATTTCTTTCAACCGAGCACGGAGAACCCCATCTCTTTGTGATGAACGCAAACGGCACTCGTAAAAGGCAGTTAACCCGCTGATTTTAGTGTCACAGCCCTGAAATAATGTAATCATTTTACTACATTTAGGTTTGATGGATCAGACTGTTATAGGATGTGTATAATTATGGCTGAACTACGCGTTTTGCATGCTTCGTTCGGTAAAAATCGCGGAACTGCAGGTATTTTCTGAATGCTTCAAGATTTCCATTTCTGCCAGTCTGATTACGTATTACTTTTATTTCAATTAAATTAGGTGTGATGACAAAACGAATATTGTTTCTTTTTCCCTGTTTTATCTTACTGATGGTAACAACCGGTAACACCCAGAATCCGGATCAGATCCGTATTCCGGATATATTGGGATATAAAACCTTAACTTTCGATCCGCATTCGCATACAGTATTCTCAGACGGACTTGTCTGGCCCACCGTACGGGTTGAAGAAGCATGGCGTGAAGGTATTGATGCGATCTCACTAAGTGAACATATCGAGTACAGGCCGTTTCAGCGTGATGTGGTGGTACCCGATCATAACCGTGCCTATGATGTTGCACGGCCGGCTGCCGAAAGACGCGATATTCTGCTGATCCGCGGAAATGAAATCACCCGTTCCATGCCTCCCGGGCATTTTAATGCCCTTTTTCATGAAGATTCCAACAAACTTGCGGTTACCGAATGGCGTGATGCATTCCGTGCTGCCAGAGAGCAGGGCGCTTTTATGCTTTGGAACCATCCGGGATGGAACAATCAGCAGCCGGGGCCCGCACAATGGCATGAGGAGCATACATGGCTTTTAGAGAACGATATGCTGCACGGAATTGAGGTTATTAACGGGCTTCTGCCAAATTATTACAGTCCTGAGGCTCATCAGTGGTGCCTTGATCATGGGCTGGCAATTATTGGTTCATCAGACGCGCATAATCCGATGGCCATGGATATCGACTTTGCCTCCGGCGAACGCAGGGCAATGACACTTGTATTTGCTGAAGAACGGTCCATTCCTGCCATCAAAGAGGCGATGATGAATCAGCGCACTGCAGCTTATTTTGATGATATCATAGTTGGCCGGGAAGAACATCTGATGGCACTGTTTCAGGAATCCATAGAAATTGAGTCGGTGACACGTCACCGTTATTCCTTTTCAGCGGTACTGAAAAATCACTCCGACATACCTGTTGTCCTTACCGGAAAGCCGGGTGCTAATGAAACGGCCGAATTTTTCCATAAACTTACCATACCTTCTCAGGGCTCAACAGAGATCTATATTTCGGATCTGAACCAGGATAACATTGAAGAAATTACCCTTGAACTGATCGTTGAAAACTACCTGAGCAGGCCGGGCCAGGGCATGCCGGTACAATTAACTTTCAGGCCCGATTAATAACCGTGCTGAACATGCGACAACTCTGCCCTGAACCGTGGCGCATTATGGCGTTCCAGGTAATATATGAATTTGACGTTCAGAAGAACTGTTTAAAAGATAGCGCAAGCATCCTGCTTGTGCTCCCCGCTATTGCCCTATGACAGCGCAAGCCGCGCGTTTATGCTCAATACTATAGGGAGGTTTCACAAGCGGGACGCTTGCGCCATCCTGTTGTGCGGATTAATAATCCTCTTGTGTATGGGATAATTCTGCCCTGAATCGCGGTTCATCGTGGCGCTCCAGGTAATATACAAAAATGCCGTTTTCGAGATCCATTTCCATCATCCAGACATTTGTGGCCGCTTCAGGCAATATTTCTGCAGTATGATTATCGGCGGGAAAATATTGTGTAGTGGCAGAACCGCGGTCATCAGCATAACCTCCGTAACCGGTTAGTGGTTCTTCACCTTCCGGATATTCCTTTTCACCGATATGATCGTGATATAAATGCAGCCCCCCTTCCCGTTTGGATACAATCCATGTTGCGTGCCATGTATCGCCTCCGCGAATGAGGTCAACATGAATAGATTGGTCATCACAGGATGAGAGATGAGCCAGGAGCGCAGTGCCAACAAGCACATGGTCGTCATCTTCAGGATAGGTGGATGTTCCTGTGAACGATTCTCCGCAGAGTGCTGAGAGATTCATGAAAAATTCATCATGCGGCGATACCGCTTCAATTTCAGAGATTGTATCGGTGCGTATTTCTTCTTCCCCGCAGGCAGTGATTAGAAAGATGGAGAGGATTAGAATATAAAAAGTTGGTTTCATATCGGTTTTTTTGATTTTATGAAGGAATTAAAATCAGCATTCCACCTGTTAAATTCAAAAAATGTATCTTGCTTTTTGAAAACTGATGATGAGTAAAGAAACAGAATCCTATAAACTTGGAAATATCCGGGTCATTATTTCTGAAACAGATGATCCGGCAAGGCTGCATATTGATTGTAATGACGGTGTATACCATTCGGAGTTCACAGTGAGCCGCTATGAGTATCAATATTATAAGAGACACTTGAACCAGCGGATTTCTACTGCATACAAAAAACAACACGAATCGGCTGACAGCTGACAGCTTTAAGCTCATCATCTTCAAAAACCCGAATCGTTTTATCCTGTTAAAATGCTCCAAAAGATTTATATGATAAGCATCGCATCGCCAAATGAGTAAAAACGGTACTTTTGCCTGATAGCATGCCGGTATATTTCCCGGGTTTCTTCAAAGCCGGCAAATGCAGATACCAGCATCAGCAATGTGCTTTTTGGCAGGTGGAAATTGGTAATGAGATGATGAACCGATCTGAATCTGTAGCCCGGGGTGATGAAAATATCCGTATCGCCCGAACAGGCCATAAATTTTCCATCTATTTTTTGCATCGACTCCAGAACCCGTACACTGGTTGTACCCACCGCAGTGATACTTGCGGATCGATTGAGCGACTCAGCCTGTTCCTGGGTTACATGATACCATTCACTGTGCATGATGTGCTGCCGGATGCATTCGGTTTTAACCGGAGCAAATGTTCCCAGGCCTACGTGCAGTGTAATTTCCTTTTTTTGCATTCCCATCAGGTGAAGCTTTTCGAGCAATTCAGGTGTAAAATGGAGTCCGGCCGTTGGTGCTGCCTTGCTTCCTTCATCTTTGGCATAGACGGTCTGGTAGCGTGATGCAAAGCCTTCATTTCGTTTAATGTATGGAGGAAACGGGGTATGCCTGTGCGATTCGAAGCAATTATGATTCAGTGGAAGATTCAGTTCCAGGATACGGATGCCGTCTTCAGCAACTGAAAGGGTTTTTGCTGTGATTTCTTCCGTTAGCTGTACTGTTTTACCTGGCCTGAATTTTTTTCCCGGCCTGACCATCGCTTCCACAACTGTGTGATTTATGGTTTTGATGACAAAAATCTCGACTTTTCCATCTTGGAATAGCAGCCTTGCTTTTTCCACCTTGCTGTTGTTTACTACGAGTGAGGTTTTCTGAGGGAGGTGGCTGCCGATATTGTAAAAAAAATCATCCGTAATCATTCCTGAGGTTCGGTTATAGACCAGCAGACGGGAATGATCCCTCGGTTCGGCCGGTTTTTGGGCGATAAGCTCTTCAGGAAGATGATAGTCGAAATCTGACAGTGTATATTCCAATCTATAGTAACTATTGGGTTGAATGGATTGAAAGAAGTTACGGAATGTTTGAAGAGTGTAGAAGAGTCTTTGATTTTGGTAAATGACTTAATTCCGGCAATGGATATGCAATGAATAGGAAACAGGCGTTATCTACTTTTGCGGGTTTGTTATTGTATGCTAAGTTCATATAAAGCAATTTAATACCAGACTCTAAAGTGATCAATAAATGACAGATTTTGCGGGTTAGCCAATTTCAAAATTGAGTATGCCAATGAATTAATGAAAATTTCGTTTATTATACTGTAGTTTGTCATCATTTGTATATAATCATTCATAAACAGCAATGGATAAATTTAAACTGGCTGAATACATCGCCGCTAAATATCCGGGAGAAGTAACGCCGATGAAGCTCCAGAAGCTTTTATACTATTGCTATGCCTGGCAGCTTGTGGCAAAAGAGAAACAATTTAATGCGACTTTTGAAGCCTGGGAGCATGGCCCAGTTGAGCCGGAAATTTATCACGAATACAAAAAGTTTGGAAGAAAACCGATAGAAGTTGATGGAAGCCTACTCTCTCCATCACAACTTATAGATTTTATTCTTGATAGTTATGCGGTTTATTCGGCATTAGAGCTATCAAAAACCACACATTTTGAAACTCCGTGGAAAAAATATAAAGGAACGGCACAGGTAATTCCTGATGAGGATTTAGTAACATTCTATAGTCAGCAGCCTTATGCGTGGAATTTTCCTTTAAGTAAAGAGGAAAAATATTATCCACCGAAAACAGCCAGCCATTATGCTTTTACTTTTGACATGGATAAAGACTATGTGCCGGTATTTGAAAGTCTTGAACAATATGTAAATAGTTTTAGGAAAGAAAAAGCTATACTTGATGAAATCCTGATCAGGTATGGACTTAAAAATTGATCCAGAGGAACTTCAAACCACCGAAGATTTACTTAAAGATTTTGCTGCCCGACCTGATCTTTCGGCGGAAGAAGTTTACCGGATAAGCTGGAGCCGGTATAATCTTCTTGAGAGTGTACCTTTTGGAGAAATGATGTCAGCAAATTGGAAAGTCAGGCTATTAAGAATTCCAATTTATGCAAAATTACCGCAGGCGCTTCATCAATTTATGTACAATGATCTCTATACATTTGCCGGCGAATACAGAAAATCTGACGATCCTAACAGAGGAAATATTTATTTCGGACTGCAACATGCACACCAACATAAGCCAAAATTTTCTGGAGAATTACCAGATAAAATTGATAAAGGTGTATTAGAAGCTGTATTACATTTAAAAAAAAGGGTTCGTGATCCGATGTACCAAACAGTTAGGTTTTATCAAAAATTTGTAAAAGTACATCCTTTTTATGACGGTAATGGGCGAGTAGCACGATTGATTTCCAACGCTTACTTGGCAACACAGGGCATGTCGATTTCATGGAATGAATTTGACAGTAAAAAAAAGTTTAGAAAAAAACTGAACCGTTGCCATTTGAATCCGAATGAAGAAACGTTTCGTATTTTATACGATTACATTCAGAATTATTCATATAGAATTAAGGATTTAGAAACTTAATGGATCATTATTCTTAAATATTTGAGAGGCTGAATGCTCTCAGCGAATAACCTTACATTCATCACAATGTGATTTTTTTGAAAGTTTTATTAAAAAATTAATGCACAAATATCTATTACTGAGATCTTTAACTATTATACTTTCTGCTTTCCTAATCATTCCGGAACAACTAACAGCCCAGGATCTGGAGCGGTATTCATTCCGGTCGTTCCATATGGGTACTCAGTTCAGTGTTGTTCTTTATGCGGAGGATGAAAGCATTGCGAAGATGGCATCAGACGCGGCTTTTGAAAGAGTGGAAGTGCTGAATGGCATCATGAGCGATTATATCGAAGAAAGTGAGCTGAACACGCTCTCACAAACCTCCGGAAGCAGCAAGGCGGTGAAGGTAAGTGATGAATTGTTTGAGGTGCTCTATACGGCAAAACAGATTTCAGAAAATACCAATGGTTTTTTTGATGTTACGATCGGCCCGATGACACGCGCATGGCGGGCGAAGCGGATGATGCCGGAACCTCAATTGCCGGATGCCGCCGAACTGGAAGAATTGATGTCCAGAGTGGGATTCCGGTATATGATACTGAACGAAGATTCAAAAACCGTTCAGCTTGAAAAAGAGAACATGAGACTGGACCTTGGCGGTATTGCCAAAGGTTATGCAGCCGAGGAGGCCGTACGTGTGATACAATCTTTCGGAATACGTTCTGTGCTGGTAGATGCAGGCGGGGATATCACTTTGGGTGATGCACCGCCCGGCAGGGATAGCTGGGATGTGGCAGTACCGAAAATAAGGCGAGACCCATCGGCAGAACATATCCGCCTACGCTTATCCGATAAAACGGTAACCACTTCCGGGGATATGTTTCAGTATATCGAAATTGATGGAGTTCGGTATTCTCATATCATCAATCCAAAAACCGGGATTGGTTCAACCGACCGGTTTCAGGCTACGGTGATCTCTTCAAATGGAATGTATGCCGATGCTTTTGCATCCGCACTTACGCTTATGAACCCTGAAGATGGAATAGCGTTGATTAACCGTATCGAGGAAACTGAAGCGATTATCTTTCAGAATACCGGTGAGGAGATTTTGGAATGGAAAAGCAAGGGTTTTAACCGCTATGCGCAAAGCGCTGAGCACTGAGCGCCAAGCTTGCCATAATTCTGTTGCGCAACTTAAAATTCTTAATCCGAGAAAAATATTCAGCCGACACCCAAAGCTCTGGATGCCGGCTGATCCTGATTTGCAGGTTTGTTAGCTATCGTTTAAACTTCAAAATCGTCGGCTTCAAGATATGCTGCAATCAGCGCAAGCTCACCTTCTTTTCCGCCGATAGACTTGCCATGTTCCATGCCTACAATCCCGTCAAAACCTTTATCATATACGTATTTGAAAATATTCCGGTAGTTTACTTCGCCAGTGCCAGGTTCGTTCCGTCCGGGATGGTCACCCACCTGCAGGTAAGGGATTTCACTCCAGGCCGCTTCCATATTGGGGATCATATTTCCTTCGGTTATGGCCTGGTGATAGGCATCATACAGAATTTTGCAAGCCGGGCTGTTCACAGCACGGCAAATTTTATATGCCTGTGCAGTATGGGTAAGAACCATGCCCGGGTGATCCCGAAGTGTGTTCAGCGGCTCAAGTACCATGACCAGGCCATGGGGTTCAAGAATGTCGCATGCACGTCTAAGCAGATCAATTAAATTGGCTTCCATAAAACCCATTTCCATACGCAAGTCGATATGGCCGGGTACAACGGTCATCCAGGTAGCATTTACCCGTTTTGCAACCTCAACAGAATCTCGTATTTCATCGAGAAACCTGTTTTGAATTTCGGGGTCTGGCAAAATGAGAGTAGGTTCACGCCAGTTAATGCTGTTCGCAACGAAAACACCCATCTCAACCCCGGAATCTTCAAGTTGACGCCCGATTCGCTCTTGAAGCGCCACATCACGTCCCCTCATTCCATTGTCTTCAAGCCCGCGAAATCCAAGATCGGCCATAAACTTGATGTTATCAATCGGATCATTGCCGGTATGGTTTCGAAAGGTGCCAAAATTAGGTGAGTATTTCAGTTTAAAATCATGTTTTTGAAGTAGATCCGATTCTGTAAGTTCTCTGGTTCTTGCGGATGATAATCCGGCACCTGAAACCAATGCCGTGCCTGCTAACATACTGCTTTTAATAAATTTCTTTCTATCCATAGTTATTTTGGGTTGCGTTAGATGATGGATTATAATGGAGATTTGATCCGATATCTGTAAAAAGAAACCGCGAAGCCGTGCAGTGGCTTCGCGGTTGAATATCGGCCTGTAATCAGGTTAATGAGGTATTGAAACACCTGGTATCGGTACCGGATAGTATCCGTTTTCATCCGGTAAAATGGGTGGCTCCATATCCCATCCCACATAATCAGGAACGATCTGGGCATCGGAATTCAATGCCTGTTCCCAGGTAATCATCTGGCCAGAGTAGGTTGCCATACGTCCCATGATAGCAGCAAGCGTGCTTTTCGCTCCGAAATCGGAATCATCGATGCGGTTACCGCTTCTGATTGCAGCAAACAGGTCGTCAATTTCCTGCTGGTAAGGATTCGGGTCTTCGCGTCCGTCATGATCGTAACGGATAACTCCGTGAAGATCCCGGATAAGGGCATTATTTCCTGCATCGGTGTTCACACGACCGGTTGTACCCTGGAACTGCTCGGCTACCCGTGAAAATGTATTCGGGATATGACGACACTGGCTTGCAATCACTGCACCACCCGGATATGTAAATTCCACGAAGTGATGGTCAAAAATATGTCCATGTTCTTTACCTGTTCTTACTTCGCGGCCGCCCATTCCCTGGGCAGTTGCCGGATATTCTTCGATAAACCAGTTGGCAACGTCAATGTTATGAATATGCTGTTCGAGAATGTTATCACCGCATATCCATGTAAAGTAATACCAGTTTCTCATCTGGTACTCAATTTCAGACCACTCGGGCTGGCGCTCACGCACCCAAACACCGCCATCGTTCCAGTAAATCTGGCCAGCAACGATATCACCAATTGCTCCGTCATGTATCCTTTTTACAGTTTCAAGATAATTTCTCTGATATCTTCTCTGCAGCCCAATCACTACGTTGAGGTTCTTCTCTTTTGCCATTCTGGCTGAATCGAGTATAGAGCGAACTCCAGGAGCGTCGGTAGCCATAGGTTTTTCGGCAAAGATATGCTTGCCCTGGCGAACCGCAGATTCAAAATGAGCCGGACGGAATCCGGGAGGTGCAGTAAGGATCACCACATCGGCAAGGGCAATGGCTTCTTCGTAGCCATTGAAGCCTACAAACTTGTTCTCCTCAGGCACATCGAGCCTGCCGCTTTCAGCATGACGCTGAGCGAGCGAATTATAACACTGATCGAGCCTGTCGCGGAATGCATCGTGCAGGGCTACCACTTTGGTGCCTTCCACATTCAATACCTGGTTGGCAGCACCGGTTCCCCGGCCGCCACAGCCAATAACAGCAACTTTCAGTGTTTCACTGGCACCCGCATACGCGCTGGCACCAACCGGCAGACCGCCAAGAAATAGTCCGCCACCTGCAGCAAGCGTCGTTTTTTTCATAAAATCACGCCGGGATAACCCTTTATTTATCCATGTCTTATTTTCCATATTACCATTTGTTATTAGTTAATTATTTAGTTGAATTTCAATGTGGCTGGCTTAGAAATAATCCTGAATAGGATCAATCCACCATGATTCTATTTCAGGCACACTATCAGGTTGATTTTTTGGCATTATTACGCGGAATCCTACGAAATAAGCGTTGGTATGCCACCACATGCTTTTCGGAAGCTGAGGATCATTTCTTTTCCAGTTCGGGCTCGATCCGCGGCGCTGCAGGCAGCTTGCATATTCGGCAGGATCCATCCAAGAGCCGCCACGTACACTTCGTGGATAGAGTTCAGTTGGCTTGAACCATGGGCTTGACGCAGGTTCGCCATCCAGACGCTCAAAATAATCTGTGAAGAACTGATCCAGTGTATATTCGGCAACATTACCGAGCATGTCATACAGGCCAAAACCGTTAGGCTGCTTGGTTGCAACACGATTATAGGCACGGTCAGAATTACCACGATGCCAGGCATAATTGTCAACACTGTTTGGCGGACTGTAATTGCCGGTTTGCCCCGCCCTGCATGCGAATTCCCATTCAGCCTCTGTTGCCAGCCGGTAGAAATTTCCGGTTTTAACAGTAAGCCAGCGGGTAAACATATGTGCGGCATAATGTGTCATATTTATCGCAGGGAAACCATCAGTTCCCATGCCACCGCTCAGATCGCCATAAGCGGGAGAAGGCTTGGAAATAACGTCAGCCGGTATATCGGCTTCACGCAGCACTTCAAGAACTTCATCAGTTAGTGTGGGTGAGGCAATGGCATCGGCATCCCACTCAATATCAACATCGTAAAGAACTCTCCAGAGATCACGACGAAGGTTTTCAATATTTTCCTCTACAAAAAGATTATACAGGTTCCATGTTACTTCATGAGAACTCATCCAGAATGGCTCTACTTCTACAAGATGCTGATTGCCCATGAGGAACGTGCCTCCGGGAACAGGAACCATATCGAAAGTTTGCCCGGTTCCGGGAATTTCTTCAGTGAATGCCTCCATATCGGCATGAAGCAAACCGGTTCCTTCCACCGCAGATGGAGTTGGCTGTGTTTCACTGACGGTTGTAGTGGATGTACCCGTACAGGATACGACAAGAACGAATGCAAAAAGTGCAGTAACAGGCTTAAAAAAGTGTAGTGCACACAGTTTTGCAGAAAATTTATGGTATATCATTGAAATCATAGTTTTTTGGAGTACATCGTTTAATAAAGTTGTCTTCTTTAATAACTCAAAAGCCTCTTTTAAAGTGTTTAAAAAAGCACATAAGCTGTTTAATTAATACCTGTTTCAGAGCGTTTTCCATTACAGAATTCTAAACAAAATAAATGAAATATGTACGAAGAAAGTTGAAAGTAAGTAAACCGGAAGAATTATTTATTACAATGATCTGATTGAAAACCTTCAGATTAAAATAAAATATTCATAATAGCATGATAAAAAAAGCTGTTTAGCCATATAAAAGAAGAATTCGAAAAGAAGGGCGGTTTTATTTCTTAAGAAGCTTACTTTTCTGTTTTTATCCACAATTCCATGTACAAACCCACTGAAAGGCTGGCAGGAGCACCGAAAGGCTTGTTGGGTATATTGGCCAGGTTTTCGCTCAATGATTCAGCGATCCCATGTTCATATTTTTACTCATATATTGATAGGCCGGGAAAAAAATCGGCCCAAGCAAACCAATAACCAGTGTATGAAAGTACCGGGGTAAGATGCTTCCCTTTTCGCGGGCCTCCAACAGCAAAACCGAATAGATCCCATTTGTTACCTTCTTGATCTGTCATAATAACAGGCAGAGATCCCTGAACTGCTGTCAACTCAAGAACTTTTCCATCCGGCAAAACCCGTTGAAAAGCAACAGCAAAGTTTTTGTCGGTGCTACCGGTTATTACGGCTTCAATACGATGAGTTGAGTGGTTTATCAGGTTAATACCTTCCCCAAAATTAGAAATAGGAAAGAAGGTAACATTTGCATCTTCTTGTGCCACCCCTTCAATGATCCCAATTCCGCGAACTTTTCTTTCCAACCGGTTATCCTGGTGTTTTATCGGGAATACCGTAGCAGAATTCCCGCTCAGATAGTCCTCACCGTATAAAAATCCTGAATAACCGAACGAAAAGCTGGTATTGGGTAATAATATTTTCGAATCCGGATACATTTTTTTCCAAACTTGCCAGGATGTTTGTATTACAGGAAACGTCTCAAGTTGGGTACCGGACATTGGCCCGTTCACCCCCCTGATTTGCATCTGAGAATAGCGGCTGTAAAATGTACGATCGTACAGAATCAGGTTATTTCTGAATATAAGGCCGGATACCCCAAATTCCATGCCTGCCTCCCGTTTTAAAGCGATATCGGTTCCAGTAAGCGGACAATAAGTAATCGCAAAATAATCTCCGCCTATCTGATCATTTACAACCTCATGCCAGTCAAGAATCTGGTGGGGATAACCTCTTACTTCATCACCAATACGGATGCCTGTAATTAGCCGATCATCTTTTAAAAAGCGTAATGATTCTGAGCTGATATTTCCAAATACCGGGTTATCAATAGAGGGTATACCATCCAAACCCGGCCCGCCATCTAAAACTTCCTCTTTTGGTATGATCCAGTCATCAGAAAATTGTGGCCTTTCATTGCCGGGGCCTTCATTTTGCACAGTCACCGAATCACTGCAACCAGATAGTAAATTGGACACTGTTGCGAGAATAAGAAATAGAAAAAAATTATTCTTTTTATGGTGAAACAATCTATCAGCTCTGAAAAACTTCAAAAGTCTATCGCTTAATCCGGGTTAATCATTGATATCTGAAAAACGGCAATGAAATACCTTCAGAAAATCACCAATAAGGTATAGAAAGGTCAATAGCTACAACGATTTGTTATCAAAATGTGATATCCGAATCAAAATGTATGGATCGGCAACCATTTTTTTTATCAATTCCGCTTACTATAAGCATTGCATTTAGAATCTGAAATTTTGAAACTTCCCTCACTCACGTGCATTCTTTACTTCCATTTTTAATCCGGCAGCTGTCCTGTTCGGAAAACCCTTCCAGTAGGTATGTTCTGAAGTTGGATTTCCATCTGAATCCATATCGTAAAAACCATCCGCAGCCAAAGGAACCAGTGTAAGATATTCTTTCATATACAGATCTCCCTTCAGGTGATAACCAAACCAAGCGGTAACGAAATGATGCAAAATATTATTCATACGGATAGTATCCCAAACCGGGTCGGTGTAATGAAGCATAGATTCAGTGCCTATTAATTCGGATGGGGATGGCATAGGAGCTGCAGCATTATGATTGGCGTTCAGAAACGTAAGCAGATAGCGATTGATGTTAACCGCTTGTTCCCAAATAGCCCTAACCCCGTTTTCATACCCGGAGATATCATCCAGATCGCCCGCTATAAACAAAATGGGTTTATTTATACCTTTTAAAGTCTCCTCATTCCATAAACCTGCATTCATTCCCCAAGGGCCGATAGCAACCCCGGTTTTTACCGGATTGTTGTTTACTTTCTTTACATAATCAGCATGTTTTGATGTTCTTTTGCTTAGAAGCCCATTTGGCGGGGCAAACGGATGGTTCACAGCAGATTCGGCATATCCGCCACCGAGTATATTGATAACACCATACCCACCCATGGAATAACCCACTACGCCTATATTGTTTGTATCCATGATTTCTTTTAAAAAACTGCCGTGCTGTCCGGGTGTCAAATTTTGAAAATATGTCATCACAAACTCCTTGTCAGGCCCCCTGTTATACAGAGTGCTTGCAAATGCTTTCTGATCATCATATGTACTGTCTGTGTGATCGATCGAAACAACCACGTACCCTTTGGTAGCAAGGTTTTCGGCAAGATGCGACAACAGGTACCTGTTTCCCGGATAGCCATGTGATATGATGATGACAGGATAAGGCTCTGCGCCAATCAATGGGTCTGCATCTCTGACACCCCTCCCTTCAATTATAACGGTTATTTCCGGATCTCTTGTTAGTACAGAGTAGCTGGTAACAATATCCCCGCTTAAATCAGATACATCAGCCGGATACCAGACTTCAAGCGTCAAAGGGCGGTCATAATAAACAGTTTCTTCGCCGTTTACTGTATTCAGGATATCAGGGCGGTTTTTATCAGTAACCACCAAAGTCTGAACACCAATATCATAATCGCCATGATACGCCAACCCGGGGGCATCAGTACGGATGATGTCAATTCTGTTTGTTTGTGAAATAGCTTCACTTGTAAAAAATAAACAGGCCGCATAAACAATCAGGATTCTTTTCATTTCAAATCGTTATATAATTCTTCTCAGTATTATGATTCAGTCTGGCAATAAATCACTCTTTGCCAAAACCATTGTTGGCAGAGGCCAGAAGAGTACAGATCAAATTATTGATATATGAGCGACAATTTAAGGCAGGATTGATTCAATTACTTTTTTTACATTCATCCTTCTGAAAAAATCTCAGCTCCATTTATTATAAGTCTATGAATTTTTTGCCAACCCTCATTCCGATTAATCTGTTGTATTATAGATTCTTAAAACCCACTATTTTTATACTGATTTCTTTAATACTGTTGCAATCATGTAAAAAAGCAGAAGTTGCCGAACCTGTAATTATTACACTCACAGACCAGGAAACTTCTGCCGATGCTGAAAGAATAAGGTCTCAGGTTCAAACGGAAATTCATGATGGTTTCGAAGTGTCACTCTGGGCTTCTGAAAAATTACTTGCCGACCCTATTGCTATAGATATAGATAATTGGGGGCGCGCACTTATCACTGTAACCAACCGCAGTAACAGCGGTTCCGAGTTCGACATACGCGGTGTGGATAACAGCTGGAGGATTGAATCCATCCGGTGGCAGTCGGTTGAAGATCGCCGGAATTTTCTTCATAGAGTGCTGGCACCTGAAAAGAGTGATCAAAATACCTGGATACCAGACCGTAACGAAGACGGGCTTCATGACTGGCGCGACCTTGCTGTGGTAAAAGAAGAGGTCTGGAGAATTGAAGATACAAATGGCGACGGATTCGCAGACCAGGCACAACTGTTCATCGAAGACTTTCATGATGAAGTAACCGATGTAGCTGGAGGGGTTCTCTATCATAATGATGAGGTTTTTGTAGTTGTAGGCCCCGACACATGGAGGCTGCGAGACACAAACGGAGACGGGATGGCCGATTGGAAAGAATCCATCAGCCATGGTTACAATGTTCATATTGGTTTTAGCGGGCACGGTATGTCGGGACTCAGGACTGGCCCGGATGGAAGAATTTATTGGGGAATAGGTGACATGGGTTTCAATGTTATTGACCAGGAGGGCAACCACTGGTTTTATCCGAACGAAGGTGCCATACTGCGCTCGGAACCGGACGGCAGCAATTTTGAAGTTTTCGCAGCAGGCCTGAGGAACACTCATGAATTTGATTTTGATAAACATGGCAACCTGATCACAGTTGATAATGACGGCGATCATCCCGGTGAACATGAACGCCTCCTTTACCTGGTAAATGGCTCAGACAGTGGTTGGAGAATCAACTGGCAATTCGGGAAATATGATGATCCGAAAAATAACAATTACAAGGTGCTGATGGATGAACGGTTTTACTCTCCACGATTTGAGGGACAGGCCGCATATATTTTGCCGCCTCTCGACGAATATCATGCAGGGCCAACGGGTTTCAGGTATAATCCGGGTACTGCATTGAGTGAAGAGTGGGAAGACCATTTTTTTATTGTTTCATTCAGGGGGTCAGATACCAATTCACCACTTTTTGCATTTAGCCTTGAAGAAGATGGAGCTGCATTCCGGCTGAAAACCGATACAGAAATTTTGCGGGGAATTTTGCCCGTAGGCCTGGCCTTTGGTCCTGATGGTGCACTCTATTTCAATGACTGGATACAGGGATGGAACCGCAACCAGCAGGGAAGAATATGGAAACTGGATACACCAGAGCATGCCAACAGACCTGCCAGGGTTGAGACCCGCCAGCTGCTTGCGGAGGATTTCA
>PWLN01000368.1 GCA_003559375.1 Balneolaceae bacterium
GGAGTCTATCGTGATTTAATTTGGGGCGATATTTCACCCAGGAGAAGCAGTTATGATGAAAATTATACAGCAAGCTGGCAGCCAAGGTTCAATCAGATTGGTGCACTAAGCTGGCTATCCTATAACGCAAGGTATTCAGGTGGTTTCCGATGGGAAAATACGCCATTTGGTTCAAATCTTGGAGCAAGGGTATCAAATACATTCCGACTCGATCATACACTGCGAATGGATACGAACAACCTATTGAACAGAATCCCTTTTTATGAAAGAGCGGTGGAGGCAGACAACCGTGAAAGACGAGAACGCCAACAAAGAAGGCAATCAAATAATAATTCAGAGGAAGAAGATGAATCATATGGTTTTAGTGATCATTTAACATATGCAGGCCGCAAGCTTGGACTGGCCGTATTCAGTTTTACAAGTATCGATATCAATTACAGCAACTCTAAAAGTGGTGCACAGAGCGGTTATGATGGAGGTTCTCAATTTTTTGATATGTTTGGCGGAGAATCATTTACCCCTTCATTTGGCTACAGGCTTGGAATTATTGAGCGTATTTCGGAAGACAGATTGATATCCAATCCTGATGGGGTAGGTACGATACAACTCCCTGCAAATAATACATACACAGATAATATTACTCTCACCTCCCGCATGAATCCGTTTCAAAATGTTTCAGTAGACTTTGAATGGCGAACCCAATGGGAAGAAAGGCTGACTGAATCGATTTCTCTTGACCCTGATAATATTCTGACTTCAGTAAGTAGTGCAACCGGTACCATTACATCAAGTGTTTGGGCCTTTGGTTCTGGTTATGAAACACTTTTCCGGAGTCAGTTACAGACTGCATTCGATGGTATGAGTACTACCGAAAACCTGATTCGTGATCCGGATGGCGGAAAAAACACGTTGTTAAACCGGGTTAAGCTGCAAGAAGATTTTAAGCGCGCATACCTGGGTAGTTCAAGTACCATTGGCCAAAGAGGATTCACAGCTATACCGTTACCAAACTGGCGATTAACGTGGACTCGTTTGGAGCGCCTTATACCATTTATTGGTGACTATATGCAGAGTGCGAGCATTACACACTCTTACAATGGTTTGTATCGAACCGGCTGGAATCTTACCAACAGCCCGAATGAGCTATTTACAAGGAGGGTAGGTGTCTATACTATTGAGGATATACGTCCGGAATTTGAACCCGGAACTGTTAACATCGAGAAGAGATTTTCACCTCTTGCCCAGCTGAATGTTACCTGGGATAACGGACTCAGAACCCAGATCGGATATGAAACAAGCCATATCACCAGTTTATCACTGTCTAATACCCAGGTTATTGAAAGGGTCTCAAAGGGAATGAGGCTTTCAATGGCGTATACCCTGCGCAATTTCAGGATCCCCTTTGTGAGAACCCTTGCAAGTAATGTAGATTTGACACTTAATGGAAGTTTTATTGAAGATACTGAACAGCGTTTCCTGCTGGATGCGGATCTCGACCGTGCATTGCAACAAGACAGTCAAACAATAGAGAGGGACCCATCCATCTACAATTTTACCCCGAGCCCGCCCACAGGACAATCCCGTATCAATACAAGTATGGTTGTGGGCTATCGCTTCTCAACAACCGTTCAAGCCAATTTTGAATATGCATTCAGCCAGATTCTGCCTAAATCGTCTCGTACATTCAAGAGAACCACACACGATATTCGCTTTAACATCAGGATAAATATCCGCTCTACTTAATACCCGGTAATTAATTGTATAATATACACTTAATTATGAGGCTATATCTGCCCATGCTTAAAAATGATCATCACATCATACTCACCTTTTCTTGCATTCTGCAGCTCACCAGAATATCAATTATTTTCCGAAACTCAACACCTTTACCGGATCTGTTTTCGCAGCGATACGGGCTGGCAGCCATGATGCGAGGGCACATAAAATGATTGTGATAGCTGCAACAAGCACAAAATCAATGAAATGTGGCTCAACCGGTGCTGTACTCATATAATAATTTTCTTCAGACAGAGGGATAATTTCATAGGTAATCTGAAGCCAATAAAAAAGGAGTGAAATAGCGATTCCGATGATTAATCCGGTAAAAGCTACAAACAATCCTTCAAGAAGAAAGATTTGGCGGATGGACTTACTTTTTGCACCTATGGTTTTAAGAATTCCAATGTCCTTCACCCGTTCGAGTACCATCATCAAAACAGTGCCAATCAGGTTAAAAGCTGCTACGATGATCATAACACCAATTACCAGTGGAATTGTCTCTTCCTGTAAATCAACCCAGGCAAAAATATTCCGGTAGCGCTGGTAAATGCTTTCGGTAACAAAAGGGAAACTGGTTCGATCTCTAACCTGGGTGTAAACCTGTTCAATTCTGCGTGGATCAGCTACATTGATTTCCATGGCGCTGGCTTTCTGCGGGCCAAGGTTGAAAAGCCTTCTGACAGTTCCAATATCGGTCAAAGCGAAACTATCGTCAAAGCGGGCAATACCTGTCTGATAAATGCCGGTTAATATAAACTGACGGATTTCAGGCGTGTTAAAGGGAGTGGGCATGCCTTCAATAGCATAGGCTGTTACACGGTCACCTATTTCAGCACCTATTGTACGTGCAAGAGCTGTCCCGATAATGATTCCCGGCAACCCGCTCTGCTGCGCAGTAAGGTCAAATTCACCCTGAATAATATAGGTTCTGAGATTGGTAACATCACCCTCATCCGGTACACCTTTTATCAGGGTGCCACTCACATCTCTGGAGGCCTGTATCATAGCCTGGCCAAGAACAACAGGCTGGATTTTGCCAACTCCATCAATATTGCCGATGAATGTTTGAAGTGTATCCGCTCTGAATAAGGGATCACCCATATACGAAGTCACCGTAATATGCGGTGCAAAACCAACAATTTTTTCGTTAATTGTGGACTTGAAGCCATGCACAATCGAGAGAGCAATCAGAAGACCGGCTGACCCAATGGCAACCCCTCCAATAGCCATGATCTTTATGAAAGAAAGAAATCGGGATTCCCGTTTATTTCCTCTAAAGTATTTTCCTGCTATGTACCAGGTGAATTTCAATAGTTCGGGTTATGTGTTACATGTTGCGGCTTTTCACATGCCGGTTATTTTAAACGTATTCATGGTATTAATTTGTTTAACTGGTTTGAATCTTCTTAAAAAAACTTCAGCTTACATTATCAGCAATCAGCAATCAGCAATCAGCAATCAGCAATCAGCAATCAGCAATCAGCAATCAGCAATCCCGAGGGGTCAAGATGTCGCTATTGCGCCACCCGCAACCAGCTTACTCAGGCCTCATTAACGGGAAAAACAACACATCCCTGATGGACTCGGAGTTGGTAATGATCATTGCCAATCGGTCAATTCCAATACCGATTCCCGCGGTTGGTGGCATTCCGTATTCGATGGCACGTAGAAAATCCTCATCAAGTGTCATGGCTTCTTCATCGCCTTCACTTCGTAATCGCGCCTGGTCTTCAAATCGCCTGCGCTGATCTACCGGGTCATTTAACTCAGAAAATGCATTTGCAATCTCTTTGCCATTGCATATTGCCTCGAACCTTTCAACCAGCCCTTCTTTAGACCGGTGTACCTTGGCCAGCGGACTCATTTCGACTGGATAATCGGTAATAAATGTAGGCTGAATCAGATTTGGTTCCACAAATTCGCCAAATAATTCGTCTATCAGTTTGCCTTTCCCCATGCCCTCTTCAATTTCGATATGTAATTTTTTTGCAATGGTGCGGATTTCATCTTCTGTTTTACCATTCAGGTCATAACCGGTTTCATTTTGAATGGCTTCATACATCGGGATACGCTGCCATGGTCGTTTGAAATCAATTTTATGTTCACCGGTTTGAACAATGGTTGACCCATTCAATTCAAGAACCACATTTTCAATCATTTCTTCCATGAAATCCATCATCCAGTGGTAATCCTTGTAAGCTACATATAGCTCAACCTGTGTAAATTCGGGATTGTGGAAACGTGATAGCCCCTCATTTCTGAAATCTTTCGAAAATTCATAAACGCCGTCAAACCCGCCTACAATCAACCGTTTCAGATAGAGTTCATTTGCAATTCTAAGATAGAGCTTCATGTCGAGGGCATTGTGGTGAGTCACAAAAGGCCTTGCGGCGGCACCTCCATAAACAGGTTGTAATACAGGAGTTTCAACCTCCAGGTAGCCACGGCGGTTCATGAACTCCCGCATAGCCTGTACCATTTTGGTCCGTTTAATGAATGTCTCCTTAACTTCCGGGTTTACAACCAGATCAATATAACGCTGACGATATCGGAGTTCCTTATCAGTAAAGGCTGAATAGGTAACAATTTCACCATCGTCATTCTCCACCTCTTTCGGAGTTGGCAGAGGCCGTACAGTTTTTCCCAGAAATTCAAATTCCTCTGCATGTACGGTTATTTCCCCGGTTCTTGTTTTAAATACAAAACCTTTGATTCCAACAAAATCACCGATATCAACCAGTCTTTTAAATAGGGTATTGTAAGTTTCAACACCTACATCATCTCTTCGGATATACACCTGGATGATTCCTTTTGAATCCTGTAGAGTGAAGAAAGAAGCTTTGCCCATTATCCGGCGAGTCATTACCCTGCCCGCTATAGATACTTTTGGTGATTGTTCATCCGAATCACCTGATAGCAAAGCCGCATTATCCAGAATCTCAGTTGAATAATGAGTTACATCAAAATTATAGGGATAAGGGTTGATGTTTAGTTCTCTCAGTTGATTTAGTTTTTCAAGCCTCACTTGCTGCTGTTCACTCAAAGACGCGTCACTATTAGCCATTCGGTAAATTGGTCGGTTGTTTGGTTTTATTTCAAGCTAAAAAATATAAGAAATATTGGTTCAATTTGTTCGGGTTTCACTATTGAATTGCTTGCAAATAAATTGCAGTTAGATATCAATTATTGGTAGTTTTCACATAAAACCAAACGGAACTACTGGTGCCTGACAATATATTACACAAGGATTTACCTAAAGAAATTCTCCTTTGCTTTAAGTTTCTTGAATTAACATCAAGCGTAGATTCGGAAGTCAATGAGAGCCATCGCGGCAAACTTCTGATCAAAGAAATGGCTGGAATATGGTTTAATGAAGATAATCCGGAAATACATACCCCAAAGAATGAAAAACCAAGGGTATGGATAAACAGCCGTGAGTTATCGGTCAGCTTTTCACATACCCGTAATGCAATCAGTGCTGCAATGTCGTTTCAAATGAAAGTAGGATGTGACATGGAATCTGTAAATCGTGGGGTAAGTGATTCACTGATGAAACGAATTCAACATCCGGATGAAGTACAGAGTCTCTATGCCGTGAATTCAGGAGTACGAATATGGACTCTTAAAGAGGCAGGGTTAAAAATGA
>PWLN01000144.1 GCA_003559375.1 Balneolaceae bacterium
AAGTCGCCTGCACGCGCTGACCAAGGCCGATAACATCGGCCTGCTGCTGATCTGCTCGGGTCTGGCCGTGCTGTCGCAGTCGCCGCGCCAGGCAGCTCTGTTGTTGTTGATCTGGCTGCTGGCCTTGCTGGCGGCCACCGTTTCGGCCCACCTGATGGCCGGGCGCGCGCTGCCGGACTCCGGACAAGAAGACGAGCACGGGCCGGAGGAGCAGGCATGAGCCTGATCATCGATCTGGTCCTGGCCGCCGGCCTGGTGGTCCTGGCCTGGCAGACCCTGATCAGCCGCGATTTGTTTCGCGGACTGGTGATGTTTGTCGTTTTTGGCCTGACCCTGGCCATGAGCTGGGCACGTCTGGGCTCGGCCGACCTGGCCATGGCCGAGGCCGCCATTGGCACCGGTGTGACCGGCGCCATGTTGATGCTGGCCTACTGGCGCTTGCGCCGCAATGTGCCGGCGGCGGCCGAAGAGCGTGAGCCCGGCCGGCCGTTGCTGGCCGCCACGGTTGGCGTTTTGTCGGCGCTGGTGGTCGCGGCCATTGGACTGGCCAGCCTCGAAGTATTGGGGCCCGGCGGCATGGCCGGGCATGCGTTGTATGAGGCGCTGCCGGAAACCGGGGTGGGCAATCCCATCACTGGCGTGCTGATAATTTTCCGCAACCTCGATACCTTGCTGGAGGTGGCCGTGCTGTTGGCCGCTTTCGTTGGCGCGCGCGCCGCCATTGGCGAAGACAGTGCGGCCCTGCCGCTGCCGCCGGCCCAGGATGCGCCTCTGGTCGGTGCCCTGGTGTCGGTGCTGGTGCCGTTAGGGCTTTTGGTCGCTCTGTATCTGTTCAAGGCCGGCAGCCAGGATCCGGGCGGGGCGTTCCAGGCCGGTGCCATGCTGGCCGCTCTGGCGGTCGTGCTGACCCTGGCCGGGCGTGTCCGGCAAACGCCGCAAACCGGCCTGTGGACCGGATTCGCCCTGATTGTCGGCACCGTGGTGTTTACCGTGATCGGAGTCGGCATGATGGCGCTGGGTGCGCCGCTGCTGGCCATTCCGGGTATGTGGGCGGTGTATCTGATCGAGGCGGCCATGATGATCTCGATCGGCATCACTCTGGCCTTGCTGTTCGCCGGATCGGCCGGCCTGGGCTTGAGAGGGCGGCGATGAATCATCCGGAGATCTGGATCATGGCCGCCGCGGCGATCTTCGGCATCTCGGTCTATGCCTTGATCGTGCGCACGCATTTGCTGCGCCAGTTGCTGGCCCTGAAAGTCATGGGCAACGCCGCGTTTCTGGTGCTGGTCGTGGGCGCCGGCACGGTCAACGGCCTGCTCGACGGCATTCCCAAGGCGCTGGTGCTGACCGGTATCGTGATTGCGATTTCGGCCATTGGTTTTGCCCTGGCGGTGCTGGTGCGCCTGGCCGAGGTCACCGGATCGGTTGATCTTGACGAAGACCCGAGCGACCAGGAACCGGCGCGCGACACAAACGACCCCAGGGACGGCGACGGCCATGCTGGCTGAAGCGCTGGCCGGGCTGGTCTTCTTGCCGCTGCTGGTGGCCTGCGCGCTGCTGGTGATGCCGCGGCGCACGCGCCTGCCGCTGGTTCTGCTCGGCATCTTGCCGCTGCCTCTGCTGATGTTTCCGGTCACCACGGCGGTGCTGGCCGACGGCCTGCAGATCATTGCCGTGGCCGGCTTCGAGCGGCCCCTGGGCATCGAGTGGCGGGTCGATGCGCTGTCGCTGGTGCTGAAGTGGCTGAACGCCGTGATCGCGGTGCTGGTCGGGCTGTATGCACTGGCGGATTACCACCCGGGCAGCGGCAAGGGCCGGCGCTTCTGGATTTTGTGGCTGCTGCTGATCAGCGCCCTGAACGCCCTGTTCCTGTCGTCGGACCTGTTCAACCTGTTCGTTACTCTGGAGCTGATGACCCTGGCCGCCATCGGCCTATTGGTCATCGACGGCAAGCCGGCGGCCTTGCGCGCCGGCATGCGCTACCTGATTCTGGCCTTGCTTGGCTCCATGCTGTACCTGATGGGGGTGGCGCTGATTTATGCTGCGGCCGGCACGCTGGATCTGTACCAGGCTGGCGGCCTGCTCGCCGATGATGCGCTGCCCATCGTGGCGCTGATGCTGATGACGGTCGGCTTGCTGATCAAGTCGGCCATTTTCCCGCTGCACGCCTGGTTGCCGGCCGCTCACGGCAACGCGCCGGGACCGGTCAGCGCGGTGCTGTCGGCGGTGGTGGTCAAGGCCTCGATCTACATGATCTGGCGCCTGTGGCTGTGGTTTGCCGGCGACTGGTCCATGGACTGGGCGCTGACTGTGCTCGGCCTGCTGGGAGCCGGTGCCATCCTTTACGGCTCGATACTGGCTTGCCTGCAGGACCGGCTGAAGATGATGGTGGCCTATTCCACCGTGGCCCAGCTCGGCTATCTGATGCTGCTGTTCCCGCTGTTCGGGGTGCTGGGTTTTGCCGGTGCCAGCTATCACCTGTTGGCCCATGGACTGGCCAAGGCGGCGATGTTCATCGCCGCGGCCAACATTCTGAAAGGTCTGGGTACGGATCGCATGGACCGGCTCGATGGGACCGACCGCAAGCTGCCCATCGACACCTTCACCTTCGCCATTGCCGGTATCAGCATTCTGGGCCTGCCGCCCAGCGGCGGGTTCGTGGCCAAGTGGCTGTTGCTGCAGCAAGCCTGGGGTCAGGCCGGCTGGGGCTGGGTTGCGGTGTTGCTGATCGGCGGTCTGCTGGCGGCGATTTATCTGTTTCGGCCACTGTCGCGTCTGTGTGCCCGCCCCTTGGCCGCACCGGAACAGGCGCTCAAGTCACCCGGCAAGGCATTCAGCTTGCTGGGCTTGTTGTTGGCGCTGCTGGCGCTGGGCATGGGCTTCGCGCCCGCACCGGTGATGGATTTGCTGCTTGGCGGGCCGCCGCCGGGGATGGCGCCATGATGGACTGGCTGCTGTTCTGGCTGCCGTTTTTGGTGGTCATGGTCTCGGCCCTGGCCGGCCTGCTCATTTTCTGGGCCGGCGAGATGCGGCAGTGGTTGCGCACCGCGCTCAACCTGTTTGCCGCCGTCGCCAAGCTGGCCCTGGTTGCAGTCATGGGCTATCTGGTTTGGCAGGGTTACCAGCCGGAGTTCCGCTTCGCCCTGCTGCCCGGAATCGACTTTGTGCTGCATGCCGATGCCTTGAGCATGCTGTTCGCCACCTTGTCGGCCGTGCTCTGGCTGGTGACCACCGTGTATGCCGTGGCCTACCTGGAAAGGGGTTCCGACCGGGCGCGCTTTTTCGGTTTTTTCAGCCTGTGCGTGACCGCCACCATGGGCGTGGCCATGGCCGGCAACCTGCTGACCTTTTTCATTTTCTACGAACTGCTGACCCTGACCACCTGGCCGCTGGTGGTCCACCACGGCACCCAGGCCGCCTTTGCCGGGGCACGCAGCTACCTGATCCACACCCTGGGCGCGGGGGCTGTGTTCCTGGCCGGGCTGATCTGGCTGTACTCGCTCACCGGGCCGCAGGACTTTATCGTCGGCGGCAGCATTGCCGGGCTGGGGCTGGAGCAGAACGTCCAGCTCAAGATCATTTTTGCCATGCTGATCATCGGCATGGGCGTCAAGGCGGCGCTGTTTCCGTTGCACAGCTGGTTGCCCAAGGCCATGGTGGCGCCGGCGCCGGTCAGTTCGCTGTTGCATGCCGTCGCGGTGGTCAAGGCCGGCGCGTTCGGTATCGTGCGCGTGGTTGAAGATGTTTACGGGCCGCAGCTGGTTGCCGAGCTGGGACTGGCCCTGCCGCTGGCCGCCATTGCCAGCTTCACGATTGTTTATGGCTCGGTGCTGGCGCTGTACCAGACCGATATCAAAAAGCGGCTGGCTTTTTCCACCGTCAGCCAGGTCTCCTACATCACCTTGGGCGTGGCCATCGGCGGACCGCTGGCCACGCTCGGCGGCATCGTGCACCTGGTCCACCAGGGCCTGATGAAAATCACCTTGTTCTTTTGCGCCGGGATTTTTGCCAACCTGCTGGGGGTGAAGAAAATCGAACAGCTGGACGGCATCGGCATGCGTTTGCCGTGGACCAGTCTGTGCTTCACCATCGGCGCGGTGGGCATGATTGGTTTGCCGCCGGTGGCCGGCTTTATCAGCAAGTGGTATCTGGGCACCGGCGCGGTGGCCGTTGGCATGGATTGGGTGTTGCTGGTGCTGATCGCCAGCACCCTGCTCAATGCCGCCTACTTTTTGCCCCTGCTCAAGCGCGTGTGGTTGAATCCGGCGCCTGAGCACTGGCCGCACGAGGCCCAGACCAGCCGCCTGGAAACCTACGGCATGATCGGCTCGGTGCTGATCACGGCAACGATGTCGCTGCTTGTCGGCCTGTTTGCCGGCCATCCCCTGAGCCCCTTGAGCTGGGCGCGCGGCATCGTGGCGGGCTATTTCCCATGAGCGCGCTGATCGCGATCCTGTTGCCGATTTTTCTGCTGCTGGCCATCCTGCTGAGCGGCCCGCGGGCCCGGGCGCGCCTCTACCCGCTGGCACCGTGGCTGCCGCTGATCCTGCTTTGGCCACTGCTGGCGCAACCCCAGGCTGAATTGTTGCCCCTGGTGCTGCTGGGATCGGTGCTGACGGTGGACGCCGCCGCCCAGCCTGTCCTTTGGCTGACTCTGATTGCCTGGACCCTGGCCGGCTGGTTTGCGCATCAGGCGGTGAGCCGGAATCGGCGCTGGTTCTGGGCCGGCTGGTTGGGTGCCTTGACCGG
Organism: Balneolaceae bacterium; assembly: GCA_003559375.1. Lineage (GTDB taxonomy): Bacteria > Bacteroidota > Rhodothermia > Balneolales > Balneolaceae > Rhodohalobacter. Next base: position 4,750 of record PWLN01000144.1, read on the forward strand.
CATGCACGTATTGCTGCTGGCCGGCGACATCGTCAGCTTCTACGTCGGTTACGCGGTCTTGAGCCTGTCGGCCTACCTGCTGGTCACCCACGCCCGCAACGCCGAGGCCTGGCGCGCCGGGCGGATTTACCTGATCATGGCGCTGATCGGAGAGGCCGCCATCCTGATCGGCGTGCTGGCCATGGCCGGACAGTTGGGCAACGTCAATCTGGCGGTGCTGCCGGAGCAGGCGGCATTGCTCAGCGAATCCTCCGCGCGCTGGCTGCTGTTCTTCGGCTTTGCGGTCAAGCTCGGCATCCTGCCGCTGCATATCTGGCTGCCGCTGGCGCACCCGGTCGCCCCGGTGCCGGCCAGCGCCATCCTGTCCGGCATCATCGTCAAGGCCGGCCTGCTGGGCTGGCTGCGCTTCGTGCCGGCATCACTGGACGATCCGGCCTGGATCGGTTACCTGCTGATGACGCTGGGTTTCCTGACCGCCTTCGGCGGCGTCCTGCTGGGGCTGACCCAAGCGCGCCTGAAAACCCTGCTGGCCTATTCAACCATCAGCCAGATGGGCCTGCTGCTGGTCGCCTTCGGCATGATGTTCGTGCTGCCGGATCAGCGCGAGCTGCTGATTGCCGTTCTGGGCGTCATGGTCCTGCACCATGGCCTGAACAAGG
>PWLN01000161.1 GCA_003559375.1 Balneolaceae bacterium
CCACTGATCCATTCTATTACAGAAGGCGACGGGCCAAGCACCACATCTTCTCCGGTTACCATCCGCATCGCATCACAAAAATGATCGGCAATCAACTGCACTTTACTCCATGATGGCGATTTAAACCGAAAAACCACCATCCGGGAATAGGGCGGAAATAGGAGCATTTCGCGGTTTGCCAGTTCCTGCCGGGCGAAAGCTTTAAAATCGTGCGTCTGTGCACACAGGATTGCCGGATGATCGGGTTTCCAGGTCTGTACATACACCACTCCAGGTTTTTCGGCCCGACCTGCCCGGCCAGCCACCTGACTCAGAAGCTGAAACATCCGTTCTCCCGCACGGAATGAGGGAAATGCCAGTTCGGTGTCGGCATTGATCACCCCAACTACCGTTACATTCGGGAAATCAAGACCTTTGGCTACGATCTGGGTTCCGATCAGAATATCTGCTTCACCATTCAGAAATTGCTCGTATATTTTTTGATGCCCGAATTTCCCGGATGTTGAATCCCGGTCCATGCGCAACAGACGGGCCAAGGGGAAAAGCTGCTCCATCTCTTCTTCTACCTGCTGGGTTCCGCTCCCTTTTGCTTCCATCTTTTGTAGACCGCACAATTCGCAATGTGTATCGGCACGCCGCGAATAGCCACTGTAATGGTCGAGCAATATGTTTTTTCTCTTGTGGAATGTGAGGCTTGTTGAACTCTCAGGGCTTTGGGGAATGTGCCCACATTCTCCACATTGCAGAAACGAGGCATACCCGCGCCGGTTATAAAGGAGTATGACCTGTTCTTTCCGTTTCAGGGCCTTTTCAATCTCCAGAAATAGTTCCACCGTGAGCGGACCTCTCATCGCACTTTTATACTCACGTAGGTTCAATGTTTCAACCTGGGGCATTGTTCCGGTAGGCCTTAGCGGGAGTTGCAGCATTGTGTGTTTCTTTTCCATCACCGCTTTTACAGAAACCATTCCTGGAGTAGCTGAACCCAGCAGAACTACGGCATTTTCCATTTGTGCACGCATAACTGCAACATCCCTTGCGTGATAGCGCGGTGCCGGGTCATGTTGTTTGTATGAGTTGTCATGTTCTTCATCCACCACGATGAGGCCGGGATTTTGTACTGGTGCAAAAACTGCCGAACGCGGGCCAATCGCAATCCGCTTTTCACCGGATTTAAGGCTTTGCCAGGCTTCAAAACGTTCACGGTCACTTAAACGGCTGTGAAGCACGGCAATCTGATCACCGAATATCTGGTAAAACCGTTGAACGGTTTGCGGGGTCAATGCAATTTCAGGCACCAGCACCAGGCCTCCCCTTCCCTCTTCAAGTGCATTTTTAAGCGCATGGATATAGACCTCGGTTTTACCGGACCCTGTTACTCCAAACAGAAGAAAGCTTTTAAACTCTCCGGCATCCAGAGATTTTTTGATTTCAAGAAAAGCCTCTTCTTGCTGCCCTGATAAAGTTTTAATTTTATCCGGTTCATATATGCCATTGATCTTCAAATCACCTTCAACCGGGAGGTCAGCCGATTCGATCCAGCCTTCCTTTTCAATCCGGTTTATCGTGTAGGGAGTGAACAGTTCGTGCCCGAGCAATTCCTGGTGTTTTATTGGCAGGTTCATGCCTGCAAGTTTTTCAAAAGCTTCCACCCATTTATGTGAACGCTCTTTTTTCGATAGTTTTTCCAGTAGCTGAGCCGGATCTGCTGTTTCTGACAGCTTCCAATGCTTCACTTTTTTATAATCCACTTTCTGGCGTGGGTGCTCCCAGACCTGGATCCATCCTTTTTTAATTGCCTTATTCAGGAATCGTTTACCTGAACCCTCCCGCCAGCGTTTTTGCGCTTCTTTTATCGTGTAATCACCATTCTCGATGTCTTCAAGTAATTGCTGTTCCTCATCATTCAGCCCTTCTTTAAAACCGGGTTTTACCCGCAGTTTTTTTACAGATGCAAAATTCAGTCCTACGGGCAATGCCGCCTGAATGGCTTCTCCCCAGCTGCAGTAATAGAATCGATGAATCCACTCGGTAAGACGCAGCATGTTCGCACTCATTACCGGCTCATCATCCAAAATCTTCTGGATGGGTTTGGTTTCAAAATCCGGCTTGCGGCTGTGAACCTGTACAGCCATACCAATGGCAAATTCGTTACGCAAAGGCACCCAGACCCGCATACCAGGTACAATCTTTTCAGATTCCCGGGTATGATAGGTAAATACTGACCGAACTGCAGTCGGAAATGCGATATCCACATAGATTTTTGCCATTCCATGAAACTATGGAATCCGGCAGGGAAATGGAATTATTATGACTCCTGATTAAGGAAATGTTAGTAGGATAGTATTTATAAACTGATTAAATGAACTTTTCCGAATTTTGTCATACGAATTTCAAGCTCTTTTATAAAAGGGATATGAGTGGATAACTTTGTGTCTTGAGCATCCAAAATGAAAACAGACACATCAAAACTTTCAAGATGTTGCTGGTATCTGATATTTTTATCCACAGTGATTAAAGCATCAAACCCCGAATCAACCAATAGTTGTAACAATTCACCATTCTTTTTTCCTGACCATCCCTCATCTTTCACTGTACTAACCTCATGTAAATCTGAAAAACTATGAACAAGTTTTACAGGTAGGTTTTCATCCAGTAACAGTTTCATGCATCGACTGGTTCTCTTGAATAAATTTTTCGGCCAGCTTCAAAACACCGATCGCCTGCTCTCTTGTAACTGTAGGGTAGTTCTCTAAAAAATCATCCATTGATTCAGATTCAAGCCAGTCAAAAAGCGTTTTTACCGGAACCCTTGTCCCATAAAAAACAGGTTCTCCACTTAAAATATCTGGGTCGATATGTATCAGTTTTTTTGCCATTTGTAAATGTAACGATTAAAATATGAATTTCATTACATTGATATAGAACTATAATCAAACGTATTTGAGTGTTGTCAATATCAACCGTGAGATAAACCTCAAAGACTGCAATTGCATACCATGTGTTTCTTGCAGGCCCTGTTGAGCTCTGCCAGTTCGCTGAATATAGATTACGAATCGAACTGGCTGAACCGGTAAACGAAGTTCACCCGGAATGAGCGGGTACTCCATCGAAATTCATCTTCAGCATAAAAACCCGGTTCATCAATAATATTTGAACGGCCTCTTGAATCCAGTAAGTCGAATGCATTCAGTGATAGTGTTGCTTTCCCGTCCCACAAATTTTTTGATATGGCAGAATTTACATGATAGGTGGCATCCCGGCGGCCTTGTGTCGTTGATCTTGGCCCGCTATACATATAGGTTGTCTGTAAATTTAGTCCGTCTGTAATACGCCACTGGATCCTCAACCTGCCAAAAGCTGCTGTTGTGGATCGTTCAAATTGCTGATTATTTAAGAAACCTTCTGTTTCGGAAGCAAAAAGATTCATGCTGCCCCTAAGTCGCACTGCCCTTCCAAACATATTCTGATTCACGGCAATTTCCCCTCCCCAATTTTGCTGGGAAGAGAGATTGAATGGAGTTCTTCGGGTAGCACCTCCCTCTCCAACATCAGTAATGGTTTCAATTACGCCTGTACGGTGCCGGTGATATAATGATGTGCTTACTGAACCGGAATTCCAAAAACGCAAATAGCTGATTTCATATGAATTAGCATATACCGGATTCAACTCAGGATTTCCTGTGAATATATTTCTGGAATCCCGAAAATTAGAAAATGGCAGGATACTCCGCATTCTTGGACGTGTAAAACGTCGACTGTAACTCATTTGAACGGTATTTCTCTGGTTGATTTCGTAACCAACAAACAAGCTTGGGAAAAGGTCAAAATAATTCTGATTTGAGATTTGTCCTGTACCAAGTACTTCAGTATCAATTAGCGTCTGCTCAGCCCTTAATCCGGTTTGAACTGAAAAATCGCCGAAACTGCCGGATAGTATTCCATATATGGCATTCACATTACGATAATAATCAAAATCGAGATTAAACTGATCTAATGGAACCCATTGTCCCGATTGTTGTTCTTCCACCAGGTAACGGTTATCCACCCATTGAAAAGAGGATCTCCCACCTGCTTCTATTTCAAAACGCTCACCAACCGGATGAACATAATCTGCATTCAACTGAATCCTTGTGCGTTCTTCACGAATATCAGTTCGCTGTATACCCAGTAGTTGTGAGTCAGTCCGGTTTTCTTCGAAGAGATTTCCTGATTCCCACTCCGGACGATGATCAATCCGGATATCCATTTTCAGCAGCCTGTTATCATCGGCGAACGTTCTTTCAAATGCAAGGTCAAACTCCATATCCATTCGGTCTTCACTGGCATCTTCTTCGCGAATCACTTCCCTTAGCAAAGTTTCACCAAGGTCCATATCACGATAAAAAGTATCGCTTGAATTGCTGCGATCCCTCATACGAAATGATACAGAGGGTATTAAAGTGTTCCGTTCACCTAAGAATATCTCTGCTCCCGCACGAATGTCACCTCTCCATTCCGACCGCATCCGTTCCTGCATCTGGTTATACAGGTAGGATGTATCCGGCGATTCAAACCGCTGAAACCTGCTCGACTCAGAAGGCCTGTTCCAATATCGCAAGCCAAAATTGGTGAACCAGTTTATATTGTTAGTCATAAAATTTAGATTCGTCGATGCACGATGGTCAGCCGGTGTACCCGTTCTTGCAAGAACCGATCCATTCAGCCCTGCTACACGGTTTCTTTTGAGTATTATATTGATGACTCCGGCATCACCCTCGGCCTGATACCGGGCAGATGGATTGGGAATGACTTCAACCCGGTCAATACTTTCGGCAGGTAACGCGGCAAGAGCTTCGGTTCCACCACTTAGCAGAGAGGATGATCGGCCGTTAATCAGAACCCGTACATTATCACTTCCCCGAAGACTGATATTGCCTTCAATATCGGTCTCAATGGAAGGTATGTTATCGATCAGGTCAAGGGCTGTTCCGCCCATCGCTTCAATATCGGCATCTGCCCTGTATATTCGCCTGTCAAACCTCATTTCCACATCAGCTGTCGGAGATTCTACAATGACCTCACCAAGCTGGTGTGTTGTTTCCTGTAATGTAATTTTTCCCAATTCTACGCGAGTATCTGGCTCAAGTTCAATTTCCATTTCAAAAGCATCATACGATACAAAAGTAATACGAAGCAGATATTCCCCTGAAGGCAATTCCAAACTGAATGTTCCATCAGAAAATGCTGCAACACCTGTAAGCAGCTCATCACCGCGCAAGACAGATACCGTTGCACCCGGGATAGGGTTCCCATCGACATCCTCCACTGTTCCTTCTATCAAAATTTCATCTGTTGTAACAGGTTGTACAGATTCATCTGACACGCTTATAGCTATTGAACTGGTATATAAAAACAATAAACAGGACGTAAGAGCAATTACTTTAACATTCATAACACTCATATCTACAAAAAAAATATAAGTATCACTCCCACCGCTTTCCTTTTCTTACGACTCTTGACAGGTTTTTACATCATTCATTTAATTTACTGCTCTATTCATCTACTGCCCTGATGGCAACACTGTGCCCACCGCCTGGTGCAACTGCTACGTACCTGCCTTTAGCAGGAGTATCCGTTACAGATCCCTCATAATCAGCACCCCATGCATATATGCTGCCATTTTCATGAATAGCAAGGTTATGGCTATCTTTAGTGGATATTTTAATAAACCCCGAATGAGTTGGCGAGCCGGATACCTGTCCATGATCATCCGAGCCCCATGCATGTATAATACCGTCAGAATCGAGTGCAAGGCTGTGACGGGAACCTGCTGCAATTGCAATAAAGTTCGATCCTGTTGGTGTATCAGAGATCAATCCAATTGTATCGGAACCCCAGGATATCAGCGTACTGTCAGAACGCAGCGCCATACAGTGAAAACGTCCCGCAGTAATATCCCTGAAACCAGTTCCGTGTGGTGCAGGCCTGCACACTCCGTATTCCTCATCACCCCAAACTACAATAGTATGATCAGAACGTAACCCTAAATTGATCGTTTCACCTGCTGCAATTTTGGAAAAATCGTTGTAACCGGGTGTATCACTTACCTGGTCTAGGCCATCCCATCCCCAGGCAAATATTCTTCCATTTCTATTTAATGCCAGGCTATGATTATTGATACTTGCATCTATTTGAATAAATCCAACTCCGGTAGGCGCACCGCTCACTTGATCCGAACTATCATTACCCCAGCCTGTTATTTCTCCTCGGGAGTTGAGAGCAAGACTGTGATTACCACCGGAAGCAATTGCGATGAAGTCGTTACCTGTTGGAGCATCACTGATCAACCCACCATGATCAGATCCCCATACTACTATATTACCCGGTTCAGGTCTAATACATCCTGCAGCAAATATGAGTATAACTGCAATCGTCAGGCATCTTTTTATCAAATAATAATCATTCATAATTCTCCGGTTTAAAATATAGTAATGTTCATATTTCTTGATTTTACTTCTCTAAAAACCCATTTGGAATCAGAATGTATTTTATTACTGATTGATTATCAAACAGGTAAGAGTAAATTCATAATTTATATTTTAATCCTGTCTGTCATGAAATATTCCAATTTGCTAAAACCGGTTAACCGCCTATCTTTATGCGATGAAAAGCCAAGATAAATTCCCAAAAAGCCTTTCTATTGAACCTGTGAAATCCAGGTATCGGGTCAGAATCATCTTTTGCGTGGTAATGATCCTCATCACACTATCCATTATCTGGCCCGGATACCCGCTTTTCTCCTCTGCAACACCTTTGATTTTCGGATTTCCCCTATCATTTGCGTGGATCATTTTCTGCACCATCATCGGTTTTTTTGCAATGTTACTGCTCTACTTCTCTGACAAGAAAGCGGAGGGTGGTAACTGATGGAAACCGGTACGGTTATCCTGCTTATCGTAGGCCTTTACCTTCTGATCTCCCTCATCACCGGAATTGTACCCTCACTGCGAATCACCAGAAGTGTGGGAGGTTATGTTGCCGGCGACCGGAGCATGAATGTGTTTATCCTCTATTTTGTGATTGGCGCCTCCATTTTTTCATCATTTGCCTTTCTTGGCGGACCTGGCTGGGCATACTCACGTGGTGCTGCAGCATTTTACATCATTGCCTATGGTGTGATCGGAATTGTTCCGCTTTACTTTTTCGGCCCAAGGGCGTGGCGCCTTGGGAAAAAATATGGATACGTTACGCAGGCTGAACTCCTTGCCGACCGCTTCAACAGTGATTTCATGTCTGTTATGCTGGCTGTGCTGAGTGTGGTTGTATTCATTCCTTATCTCACACTTCAAATGGTTGGCGCCGGTTATGTTTTAAATGTGATCAGTGAAGGGATGATACCCTACTGGGCAGGTGCAGGAATCACCTATCTGGTGGTGCTTGTTTACGTCTATTTCAGTGGCGTGATGGGTGTGGGCTGGTCGAATGCCTTTCAGGGAATGTTTATGATGGTGATGGCATGGGTACTCGGTATTTATCTGCCATATACACTTTATGGTGGGATCGGTGAAATGTTCACCGCCATCATTGAGGCTGGCCACGAAGCTATGCTTCAGGCACCGGGGCTCACAGCTGGCGGAGCGGCATGGGACTGGTGGGGTTTCAGTTCTGCTGTCCTGATTTCAGCCATTGGTTTTTCTGTCTGGCCGCATTTCTTTATGCGCAGTTTCGCGGCCAAAAGCGCCAATTCGCTCCGGCTGAGTGTAGTGCTTTATCCAACGTTCTTACTATTCCTTGTTCCGATTTTGATGATTGGATTTTCCGCAATAGTCGCCTTTCCAGGTGTGGAACAGGCAGACAGTATCCTTCCTCATGTGCTGATGCAGCTCCAGCTCCCAGCTATAGTGATTGGCCTGTTTTGTGCAGGTGCGTTGGCTGCGTCTATGTCATCGGGCGATGCCATACTGCATTCAGCAGCATCCATTGGCATTCGGGATGGAGTGAACCGGATACTCAAGAAGCCCCTTAAAGATAAAACCGAACGTTTATGGATACAGATTTCCGTACTGATTATCGGCCTTATCGCCTATCTGTTTGCTGTTGTCATTGATGTGTCTATCGTTGCACTGCTGCTGGGCTCCTACGGTGGGGTTGCACAGATCTTTCCCATTATCTTTGTGATGTTTTACTGGAAACGGGCCACAAAAGCAGGTGCTCTTGCCGGGCTGTTCGGAGGAATACTTGTGAACACTTTTTTCCTGATTTTTTCTGAGCTCAAACCTTTGGATATGCATGAGGGTATATATGGATTAGTGGCAAATATCATCCTTTTGGTTGGTGTGAGCCTTCTCACGCGGCCTGATGATCCTGAAATTGTGAAAAAATTTACGGAAAGTAGTTTTTAGTTTTTTTGCCACTTAGGGCTCAGGTTTTCACAGAGGAGTCATCATCTGTGTATTTCTGTGTGATCTGTGGCAACAATAAAACCGCTCCCTTCTTTCTTTACCAACATCTTATCTTCTCAATCGTTATCTATGTTTGCATACACTATGAGAACATTTTTTGTATTTTGAATTCTATGTGCTGTAATCAAGTCTGTATGAGCCGTTTTATAATATCCATTTTGCTTTTCTTGGTTTGGGTTTTTCCGTCTGAGGCTCAGATTGTGATCAATGAATTACAGGCTTCCAACGGTTCTACACTTTTTGATGAAGACGGAGATGCCGAAGACTGGATAGAGCTTTTTAACACCGGTTCGGATACTGTAAATCTCAGTGGTTACGGCTTGTCTGATGATTATGACAACCCATTCCGATGGATCATACCCGATGTGACAATCCAACCGGGTGAATTCCTGCTTGTATGGGCTTCCGGTAAAGACCGCACTCTTCCTTCGGCACCTATGCATACCAATTTCAGTATCAGCAGCAGCGGCGAGGAGGTTTTGCTAACTGCACCCAACGGTGAACGGATGGATGAAATTGCACCTGTTCCCATCCCAAGAGATATTTCCTATGGCCGTTATCCCGATGGTTCTGAAAATTTTTACTTTTTTTCGGAACCTACTCCCGGTTCTCAAAACAGTAGCGAAAGATACCGGAAGCTTCTTGAGCCACCGGTATTTTCACATCAGGGCGGCCAATACACCTCATCATTCCAGCTTACCCTGTCGGCAGATGAAGATGCTTCAATTTACTATACGACAGACGGCACCATGCCTACAGATTCAAACGGTTTTCTTTATAACGGACCGATTACGATATCCGGCAGCAGAATGGTGAGGGCAAGGACATTTGCGGAAGATGCCCTCGAAAGTAAAGTTAAAACTCACATATATAATGAAATATCTCCTCAGTTAGCCGGTTTCAATTCCAATCTACCCCTGGTCATTATTAACCATTATAACAACCCTGTAAATCCGGGCCCGCGTGTTCCCGGTGCTATCACTTTTATCGACAAACAAGAGGATGGGCGGAGTGTGATTAGCAATGAAAACATGCTTCAAAGCCGAATGGTTATTAATAAACGTGGCTCCAGTTCTCTGATGTTTCCAAAAAATATGTTTGGCTTTCACCTTCGGGATGAAGACGATACAAACCGGAATGAATCCCTTCTGGGGTTACCGGCAGAACATAACTGGATACTCTATGCGCCTTATACTGATTTTACCTTTATGCGAAATGTGGTGGCATATCAGCTTTTCGAAGACCAGGGATGGTATTCGCCCCGCACCCGTTTTGTGGAACTTTTTATGCACAGTGGCAATGGCCCGGTAACACAGGCGCATTATCATGGTATATACGTTTTGGTAGAACGGATTAAATGGGATCAAAATCGTGTAAATATTACCAAAATTACACCGGGTGACAACTCCGAGCCGGAAATCACCGGAGGCTATATCATTAAAAAAGACCGGCTGAATCCCGGTGAGTCTGGGTTCAGAACAAGAAGTGGAACAAGGCTCGCTCATGTTCGGCCTGCTGAGTCTGACATCACCCGCGAACAGCAGGACTGGATACGTAATTATGTCAGTGATTTTGAAGATGTGCTCTATGGATCAAATTTTTCCGATCCTGTTACCGGTTATGAAGCTTTTATCGATGTGGATTCATTTATCGACCATTTTCTGCACACTGAACTCTTAAAAGAGATTGACGGATACCGCCTTAGCACATTCATGCATAAAGACCGTAACGGCAAACTGGTAATGGGCCCGGTATGGGATTATAACCTGAGCATTGGTATTGCCAATTACCTTGGAGGATGGCAGCCTCAGGGCTGGTATTATCTGGAAGCCAGCAACGACTGTTTTGTGGGATGCGGAATACGCGATTGGTATTTGCGCCTGATGGAGGATCAAAACTACCTTCAGCGGATGTACAACCGGTGGTGGGAACTGCGGAGAAGTGTATTTTCCAATCAGCACCTGCTCAGCCTGATTGATGATAACAAAGAGTTACTGATGGAGTCGCAGGTAAGGGATTTCCAGCGTTGGCCACGCCTGGGTACATATGTCTGGCCAAACTGGTATATAGGCAATTCGTTTGATGATGAAGTGAGTTGGATGAGAAACTGGCTCATACAAAGAATAGCATGGATGGACCGTCAGATGGGTGAGCCCACAACTGAAGCCGGGCCAGTATTGAAGTATTTTTGGTATTTCAGCGATGACCTTCCCAACAACACCCCACTCCAACTTATCGAATCAACCTATCACATGAGAAATCCGGCTACCATCGAGTTTCAGTCAGCGCTTGAAGGGTATCCATTCAATGAGGATCATCCCGAATGGAGGCAGGCCTCCATGGAGCGAAGAAACAGGCCAACTTCCATTAACTATCGCCATAAAGCGAATAAGGGAAAAGAATATACTGAAGATGAGATGAGGGCACTGCAAATCCGTCAGCCTTTCAGAAACGGAAACCGTGAAAACACTCTGATTTTTCACCTTCCGACAACCGGGTATGAAGATGTCACATTTTCATTTGCAGCGATGGATGAAGGGGCTGCCAGCCGTTTGATTATTGACTACTCCGTATCCAATGAAACTCCTCAATGGATATCGACCGGCCTTGCAAATTCCAATCCAGAACTCACTGATGCATATAGCCTGTTTGAATTTATATTCACGGATATTGAACAGGCAAATAATAACCCGGATTTCAAAATTCGTATACGGTTTGATGGAGAACAGATGACGGCAAGGGATGGCGACAGAGTTACCTTCAATAATTTCAGTTTTGAATCGGCTGGAGCGATATTACCTCCCCGCCCCGGAGAAACTCCTGTTCGTATCCGGCTTGACCAAAACTATCCGAATCCCTTTAACACGGGTACCGTTATCCGCTTCAGTCTGCCAACAAGCAATGTGATTCGCCTCGATATTTATGACATCCTCGGCCGCAGGGTAGCTACTCTTGCTGAAGGTCTCCGCGAGTCAGGAACTCATGAAGTGCAATTTGATGCATCAAATCTGTCAAGCGGAATTTACCTCTACCGGCTTTCCACGCCTTTTGAGGTTATTACTAAAAAGATGGCTTTGGTGAAGTAGTTTCCAAATATGGTATGTCTATTCGACCCAGAACCAAGCTCATTTTCCTTTCTACGCTTCAACAACGTGCTCTAATCTAACCCGGACAGACATACCATATTTTAATCACCTGGCATTGTTGCCAGGATTCAAAATTTCTTCCACCAGCCTTTCTGCATGATATACATGAATGAGCGATTGAATCATGCCACGTGAATCGACTGAAATTGCACGGGCAGCACGGTCGTCCAGGATGAAATCACTTGATCCCATTCCTTCAATATTACTATCGAATGCAAGACCCACTACTTCAAGGCTGATGTTCACTACAGGAGAACCGGAGTTGCCGCCAATAATATCATTCGTGGATATAAAATTCACCGGAGTGGATAGATCGAGTGTTGCAGACGGTTCCTGCCATCTTTCCGGCAATGCCCACTGCGGATCACCATAGTGTGAATGTGCACGATCATACAGCCCGTAAAACGTTGTATAAACGGGAGCAATTGTACCATTATACTCGTACCCGGTGACCACCCCATCAGATATTCTCAGCGAAAATGTAGCATCAGGCGGAATTTCTGTGTCATAGATCGCAAACCAGGCTCTCCCGAGTTCACTCATAATTTCATCTTCTTCGGCCAATAGTTCACTGTAATACTCCTGTGAGGCTAAAATTTCAGGTGCTATTCGTTTCAGAATCTCAATAGCCGGGTCTCCGGAATTCAGAATATCTCCATCAAGAATCTCTCTGGTGGTATCTGAGCTGCGAAAAGCCGTTCCCGCAATGATTTCACCAGCCAGTTCTTCAGAAGTTTTCCCACTCATGATATCCATGGCCAATGGATCGGAATCACCATATATATCACGAATCAGTTCGAAACGCTGAGTAAGCATATAACAGTCGAATTGTTCAGGCCTGTACTGAATGCCTATGATCTGTTCCTTAAATGATCCGAGCAGTTCTGCCGGAATACCTTCTTCCAGGTAAGTGGCATAGATGAATGCCATAAATGCGCGTTGCATTACCGATGAAGAGAAATTTAAATTGGGTGCAACTCCAAGGAAAACATGATATCCTTTTGAGTAATCAATTTTCTCATATTGAAGTGCATCCAGCCTTTAGAGCAAAGGCTTGTAGTACTCACTCAATTCCGGATCATCAGCAAGTTTCGAACGAAATCTGTTTTCATTATATGTTCTGCGCCCCATCAAAACCGGATCGCGCAGTGCCTGTACTTGCCCGCCAAAAAATTTCTCTGCATTTTTTAGTGAGAAAATAAAATTTCGCAGGTCCCAGGTATCGCCTTCATCCGGGTCAAAATGATAATAGGCTTCAAGGCCTTTTATCGCCCGGGAATACAAATGATGCTGAAACGGGTCGGAATAAAGAGAACGATAAGCAAGCTGGGTTACTGTCTGCAAACGAGAGGTACTGCCGGGATTGCCAATCATAAAGACGGCATCACCCGCAGCCACATCTGTTTCTGAAAATGGGAAAAACAGTGGTGTTGACAGCGGCTCATCTCCATCATAGGCACGGAAAAATGTCATATCCAGATTATAGCGTGGATAGGTAAAGTTGTCGTCATCTCCGCCGAAATACCCAATTTGCAATTCGGGTGCCATTACCAGTCGGATATCATCGTATCGTCTGTAGATATAGGCGGAATAGCGGCCACCATTATAGAGTGATACAATCTCAACAAGGTCGGTATCCGGATTTTCAAGCGTACTGCTTAAGTCTTCCTCAAGCTCTCTCAGTACTGACTCACGAACCATAGCCCGCTCTTCAAGAGAGGCTGAATCAATCACGTTAAGAACCATACTGGTTACATCCCGCACTTCGATTAACTGGTCAACATAGTAATCCTCAATCATGCGTTCATCTGAGAATGTTGGTGCATAGAAACCATTATCCAATAAGTTTTCATCCTCTCTGCTAACCTGGCTAATTTGTTCCCGGGCACAATGATGGTTTGTAAGAATAAGGCCGGATGCCGAAACAAATGAACCCGAGCAGTTGGGAAGGCGTACAGAACTGAGCCTTGCATGAGTAAACCAGTCGTCATCAGGATCAAAACTATAGGTTTCCCTGAAATAATCTATCGGCGGATACTCAAAAGTCCACATCCTTCCATTGTCAAATCGGTCGGCAGGAACCGGATCAAATTTTGGTAAAAACGGGGTAGCAGGGGCATCGGCTGTCTCCTCCTGGTAAATATCCACGATATCTTCAGCCTCCACGACAGTCTGTTGAGTGGCTGTGCAGGATGCAAGCCAAAAAAACGAAACAAACAGTACCGCCGCGAAAAGGTTATAATTTCTGAACATCATACTGGAACAGTTAGATTTGCAAATTAATTATTCAAATTATCATTGACTCTTAATCAATAACACAAGGTACTCTTTTATCTCAAGATTTTCCCTTTGATTCTCCATTAAAAGGCTTGAATGATCAATATTTACTGTATTACCAAAACATTTTTTGCAAAGTTAATCCCCAAGCGAAATTGCCAGATCATCGATAATATCCAGCGGGTGTTCGAGGCCTACACTCAGGCGGATTAGGGTTTCAGGTGTAACGGAGCCCTCACCTTCACTACTTCGCCGGTGTTCCCAGGTACTTTCAACTCCTCCAAGGCTGGTGGCGCGTTTGATAAGTTTTGATTTGGCTACCATTTTTATCGCATCTTCACGATTCCCATCGATTAAAAATGAAATCATCCCGCCAAAACCTGTCATTTGTTTCTTTGCGATATCATGTCCATAAAAGGATTCCAGGCCAGGATAGTATACCTCTGTAACTCTGTGATGCCCTTCAAGAAAACGTGCTGCCGCGTCGGCATTTTCATTATGGCCTCTCATCCGATAGGCAAGAGTACGGGTACTGCGGCTCAGCATCCAGCAATCCTGAGGTGAGGGGACAGCACCGCCAAATCGCTGGATTACCCGAATTTTTTCAAAAAAATCATCATGTTTTGCTGAAACAACAATACCACCGAGAATATCGCTGTGGCCGCCAAAATATTTTGAAGTGGAATGAAGCACGATGTCTGCGCCAAGCTCAAGTGGACGCTGATTTACGGGGGTTGGCCAGGTATTATCCACAACCGTAATCAAGCCCCGGGATTTTGCCAAAGCAGCGCTTTCGGCAATATCTGTGATCCGCATCAGAGGATTTGAAGGTGTTTCAATCCAAAGAAGGCGGGTATTGGGTTTAATACTTGATTCGATGGAGCCTGTCTCTGTCATGTTGATGAATGACGATTCCAGATTCCAGTTTGTCATGATTTTTTGCACCATTCTCCGGTTGCCGGAGTAAACATCCTCGGGTATCAGGATATGATCACCAGGATTCAGAGATTGCAGGATCGCCATTCCGGCTGCAATTCCGGATGAGAATGCCGCAGCCGCTTCACCACCCTCAAGAAAGGCGGCAACCTTTTCAAATTGCAACCGGTTTGGGTTACCAAGCCTTGTGTAATGAAAATCTGAATCATTACGCCCATCGGCATCAATTTCGTAAATCGTACTGGGAGATATGGGTGGTATAATTGCTTTTGACGGATTGCCAATCTCCAAACCCGCATGAATTGCCCTTGTTTCAAAACGCATGATAATCCAAAATTTTTGATAGTTAAGCTTAAGATAGCAAAGATTACATTAGAAGTACTTCATGATTTATCTGATGGATTTGGCGCTAATTAAATGCCAAAATCGTGTATCAGGTTTGTGGAGTGTAAGTTTAACTTTTTTTGCACACTTTTTTAAACAGTCTCCAGTCTCAACCATTTCACATCTGCCGTCTGCCGTCTAATAAATATCCTAACTCTGAACCAGAATTTTCACTTCAGGTTCAAACACAATCTCCGACTTAATTGACCTTGAAATAAGGCATATCTGTTCCGCTTTTTCCAGTAGCCGGTATCCTTTCTTCTCTGCATTCACATCTGCTATTGTGAGCACCGGCTTCAGGGTTATTTTACTCATCACAAATTTTCCATCAACCTTGCTCATGGTTCCGAATGCATTTACTTTCAGGCTTTCATATTCAAACTTTGAATAATCTGCAATCGCTGTAAAAGAAGTCATAAGGCAGCTTCCTACTGAAGCTACAAACAAGTGTTCGGGAGACCATATTCCTTCAACACCACCGGGAAACTCCGGAGGTGTAGCAACCTCGATTTCCTGCTCAAGGGCCTCAGATTGCATTCGGCCGATGCGGCCTTCTTTCCAGTCTATGGATACATCGTATACGTGTTCATCAAAGTTCTGCATGTTCGTTCAATTTCTGATTTATAATTTGTTCCAGGTGTGCAGCCTGCATCACACCGGCTTGTTGCCATAAAATGTGGCCTTTTTTAAAAAGGATCAGGGTAGGTATTCCCCTCACCTGGTAACGTATAGCCACATCGGGATTTCTTTCTGTATCAATTTTGATGATATGTATTGAATCTCCCATCCGGCGCTTTAAATCCTGAAGGATTGGGGCCATCATTTTACATGGGCCACACCAATCGGCATAAAAATCGACCAGAACCGGCTTTTCGCCCTTAATGATCTCGGAAAAGGATTGTTGTTTTACGGATGTATTTGTCATTTTTTTGTAGTTATTTCTTCAAATTCTATGTCTTTAATATCTTTTACTGATCCGTTATGAGGCTGAAATTCCGGCGCACACTGCCCTGCAAGGCACCCGGTATTTGTTATTGCCTGAAATAGGAAAAAGATTGAGAGAAATCCGGATATCGGGGCTGCATTTAGCATCCAGTTTAATCCGAGCCCCAGGCCGAAAACCAATGCTACCCAGCGCATAGGATGCCAGTTTGTTAATAGACGTTCTTTCATAGTAGTTTGTGTTTGCTGATTTATTTTATTTCAGCTAAATGTAACTACAAGTAAGTACCTTTTTCAGTTACATTTGTTACAGAAGGGTAATTCTGTTGCGCCCCAATTCAACAAGGCCTTCTTTTTCCATTTGCTTCAGCAGACGAGAAATCACTACGCGAGCTGTACCCAGCTCATTGGCAAGTTCTTCGTGTGTTATTTCGATTTGAGTCTGATTCAATATTCCTGCTCTGTCTTGAAGAAAAGTAAGCAGCCGTTCATCCATTTTTTTAAAAGCTACTGAATTCACAATATCCAGTAATTCTTTGAAGCGTTGATAATAGACACGAAAAATATACTCTGTCCATTCGGGATAATCTTTCAGCAGCATTCCTGCTTTATATGCCGGAAGTATCAGAATTTCACTTTCTTCATTAGCAATGGCTTTCAGTTTGCTTTTATCATTAAATAAACCCCCCAGAAAACTCATAATACATGCTTCCCCCGGTTTCAGATAATAGAGCAGTATTTCCCGATACTCTTCATCAACCTGAAAAATTTTTACACTTCCGGATAAAATTATCGGGATTTCCCGAACTGCCTGTTCCTCCTGAAATAGAATGTCACCCTCATTTAACTTTTTAATAAGCCCCTGGCCCTTTAAATTCTCAAGCAGTTTCAATGAAATTTCGAAATTGTACTGATTATCCACTGAAATCATCTTATGAATCATATTCTATGTTAATGTAAACCATAAATACTGTTCTGATTCTAACATAATTATTATACCTTATAATTTAGCTGAAAATATTAACTTTCATTAAAAGCCAGCATTTATTTTTTTTTGATATAGCAAACTACTTGGTAATCATATACTTATTAAATAAGGCTAACATATATTCATTTATATGGCATTTCAAGTAATTTCATAAAATGGAGAACGACAAAATAGACTATCTGGAGTTGACAAGGCTTTTACAGAATTGTGAAGATCTGCTCACAGAAGATCTTCATTTGCAGAACCCTGAAAAAAGTGGCTTACTTGATAAAATAAAAACCATCCGTCATGAAATATCTGAATCAGGGGCACTCAGAAAAGCTGATCTTTACCGGCTCATTATTGATGAGGCACCCGTTGGCATTGTTCAGTATAATTCGGATGGTGTGATTACAACTTGTAACAGTAGATTTATCAAGATTATAGGTTCGAGTGCAGAAAAATTATTAGGATTAAACATGCTTGAACTGCCAGATCAGGATGTTGTTAAAGCAGTTAGAAAATCACTCCAGGGAAAGACTGGAATCTATGAGGGAATCTATCAATCTGTAACTGCTGCAAAATCTACACCCGTTCGTGCAAAGTTTACCCCGATAGATCCAAATGTAAATTCAAATCAGGGTGGAATTGGAATCGTTGAAGATGTTACAGAAAATTTTCTGGCTTTAGCAGCCCTGTCTGAGAGCCGGTCTCGTTATAAAACACTGTTTGAAAATAATCATTCAATCCTTCTCATCGTAAACCCTGAAAACGGATACATTTTTGACGTAAATCCGGCTGCTGAAACATTTTATGGCATTCAAAGAGAAAGTTTCAGAAATATGAGTATTTTTGATCTTGACACACGTTCATATAACGAAGTAAAAAACAATCTCGAATGTGTATACTCATCCGCTGATAATATTTATGAAGCATGCCATAAACTGCCCGATGGTGAAACAAGGCAGGTTGAAATAGCCGGTGGTAAAATTGAGTTCGCTAATCAGGGCCTGGTTTATCTGATTGTTCATGATATCAGTAGTCGTATTCAATTGGAAGATAACCTCAGAAAATTTAAGATGGGGCTTGACAGGTCATCACATCCGGTATTCATCACAGATATAGATGGAAATATTCAATATATAAATCATGCTTTTGAAGACCTCTATGGTTATACACATGATGAAACGATCGGCAAAAACCCAAGCTTATTAAAATCCGGCAAACAACCAGCTTCATTCTACCGGGATTTTTGGGAGACCATACTTTCCGGGAACGTTTCTTCCGGAGAAATCATAAACAAAACGAAAAGTGGTGATTTCGTAACTGTTTCCTATTCCAGTAATCCAATTATCAATGATCAAAATGAAATCATTGGGTTCATCGCAATACACGATAATATTACTGAAAGGATTATGATGGAAGAAGAAATCAGGCAATCACTATTTGAAAAAGAGATCTTATTGTCTGAAATTCACCACAGGGTGAAAAATAATCTTGCACTGGTTTCTTCTATGCTGATTCTTCAAGCTGAGACTGCTGACAATAATGATCTTAAAAATAAACTTAATGATAGTGTAAACCGCATTAAAGCCATTTCCAATATTCATGAGCAACTTTATAGTACCAGTAATTTTGCAACTATAGATATTACGGATAATACCTACAAGTTGATTAAAAATATTCTTGGCACTCTTCATACTGATACCAAGATAAGGATAGAAAAACGCTCGGGGCCTGCAAATATTAATTTAAACCAGGCAGTTTATTGCTCGCTGATTATTAATGAAGTTGTAACTAATATCATCAAACATGCTTTGAAAGGCCTCACTGAAGGCACTATTGGTATTAAAGCAGAGTTGGAAGAAGATTCTTTTACAATAGTGATCTCTGATAATGGCCACCCACTTCCGAAAGACTTTCAATCTATGAATTACAGTTCATTTGGCATGGAACTGATCCACATTTTAACCCGACAACTGGAAGGTGCTTTCAGATATAAATCTGATTCCGGTGAAACTCATTTTATTCTCAATTTTAAAAAAAGCAACAAACGGAAAGGCCATTTCGATTAAAATGCCGGAGAATCATAAGTCTGAATCATGATTTTTTTAATCATCACTACTAACCCCAGTGTTCACCTTCAATCCGGTTCGTGTGGATTTAAAATCCGCAATCGCTTGCGGGCTCACATGGGTTTGCCAGAGATACAACGACCTTAGTTGCTCAAGTGGTTCGAGGTAATCCAGCCCGGCATCTCCCACGTCGGTGCCATAGATATTCAAATACTCCAAATGTTTCAATAAACTAATTTCTGCAAGTGCTTCATCAGAAATTGTGGAATTTTGAAGATAAAGCCGTGTAAGATGATGAAACTCTGAAAACCGGCTAACAGCATCCTCCGTTAGTGTGGTACGGCTCAGG
>PWLN01000072.1 GCA_003559375.1 Balneolaceae bacterium
GGAGAAGCCTATTTCGAAACAGTACACAATCCCGATAAACCTTTCATAGTACATTCGCGGAACGCTTATACCAGGGTGGTAGGCACCCGCTTTTTGGTACAAGCATGGCCGGAGAACAGCAATCGGGTTGAAGTGGTTGTAACCGAAGGTAAAGTACTGTTTGGCAGTCAGAGCGATGTTGGAACTAATCATGAATCCAGAGAAGTGCTGGTTACCCAATATGAGAGGGCAATTCTGACAGGTGATACTGATTTGGTGGTTGAACTAGTCGAAGATCCGGAATGGTATCTCGGCTGGACCGAGGGGCGGCTGGTGTTTAATAACCGGGAATTGCATGAAGTGCTGCCGAGGCTTGAAAGGTGGTACAATATTTCAGTTCAGGTTGCTGATGATGCAATCAAATCCCAAAGAATTACCGCCGAAATTGACTACAGCCTCCCGATGAGTGATGTACTTCATGGGATCGCACTTACATTAGGATTAGAAATCCAGAAAGGTGAAAACCGACAATATCTCTTCAAATAGTTTTGTAAACCGATTCAAAGGAAAAAGCATGATGGAAACAAACCCGATAAACCATAACAAACAAAAAAGGAGCAATATGTACACCAACAAGTTACGGATGGTATTACTGGCAGTACTGAGCAGCGTGATGGTTCCGCTAATATGGGCTCAGGAAACAGATAGTCACAGCGACTGGTCATATGCATTACAGCAGATGCCTGCCGCAGACAGCAATGATTACGCCTTGTTACAGGAAAAAATTGAATTGGAGTTATTTGAAGTTACTGTAGAGCAGGCTTTAAATGTTATTGCAAATAAAGCACAGTTAAAATTGATGTATAGCAAAGAACTGTTGCCGGCTGATAAATTAATTACAATTCAGAATACAGATATATCACTATACAATGCATTATGGGATATACTGGATGGGACAGGATTAAGGTATGCAATTTCATCAAACAGGCAGCTTGTCTTACTGGAAAGTGAAGATTCTCAAGAACTAATCGAGAATCCGGCAGCTGAACTATTTCAGGAAACTGTGAGAGGAAGAGTTACCGATTCTGATACGGGTGAGGTACTTCCAGGTGTAAATGTTGTAGTAGATGGTACACTTGAAACAACAGGAACTGCCGTGGGAACCACAACCGATATGGATGGATTCTATGAAATCAATGTGCCGGATGGATTTAATACACTTGTATTTACATATGTAGGTTATCAGACTCTTCGTGTAAATATTAATGATAGAAATGAAATTAATATTGCGCTTATTTCGGATGTACTTATGTTGGAAGACCTGGTAGTGGTTGGTTATGGAGTTCAGAGAAGGGTAAATCTAACCGGTGCTGTTGATCAGGTAACCGGTGCAGAACTGGAAAGGCGTCCAATGCAAAACCTTACACAAGGTCTGCAAGGAATGATGCCAAATGTTAACATTGATATTGGCCAGGGAAAACCTATTGAGTCGCCTGCGATTAACATTCGGGGTGTAACATCCATTGGCCAGGGAGGAAATGCCCTTGTGTTGATTGATGGTGTTGAAGGAGACCCAAGCATGCTGAATCCAAATGATGTTGAATACATATCCGTATTAAAGGATGCATCGGCTGCAGCAGTATACGGTGCAAGAGGCGCATTTGGCGTTGTTCTTATTGAAACAAAAGAAGGTGTAAGGGAAGATTTTTCAGTAACCTATTCATCCAACTTTTCATTTAAAACTCCCACAGTTAACCAGGGAGATTTTGAAGTAGATCCATTGATTTGGGCGAGCCGCTATGTTGAATCATTTCAGAACTGGGAAGGATCATTTCCGAGAAACATCAACAAAACCCTGCCATTTTCAGAAGAATATTTTGCTGAAATTCAGAGAAGGGCAAATGATCCAAGTCTACCCAGAACCTGGGTCGCAGATGATGGCACTTACAGATATGCTCATGCAAATAACTGGTATGATCATCTATATACGGATGTAGTGAACGCTGTAGATCATAATCTGACCATTTCTCGAGGAACAGCAAATTCAAGATTTATCCTTTCTGGAAGATATCAGGGACAGGATGGAATATTCAGATACAGCCCTGACGATTACCGGCTTCTCAGCCTGAGGGCAAGAGCATCGGTTGATGTAACCAATTGGCTGACCGTAAATAATAATTTCAATTTTTCAAACAGAACTTATTTTAATCCGCTTACAGTGGGTGAAGGAGGTAATATCTGGAGAAATATTGCTGATGAAGGCCACCCGCTTGCCCCAATGTTAAATCCTGATGGAACAATGACTCACTCAGCCGTTTATACAGTTGGGAACCATCTGTATGATTCCGGTGGTTTTAATCTTGAAAGAAATGTTCTTAGAAACACCTCAGGCTTAGAGGCAAGGTTTTTCCAGAACAGGGTTCGTGTTGTTGGTGATTTCTCACTTCAAAGAACCTTGAATGAAGAAACAAGGTACAGGTATGAAATTCCATACAGCGACCGGCCTGATCATATTGTGATCCTTAGATCTGAGTTCAATGACCTTAGGGTAACGGATGATAAGTCTAACTACCTCGCAACAAACCTCTATGTCCAATACGCAGAAACCTTTGCAAACAGGCACAATTTCAGCGGTATGATTGGATATAATTATGAGGAATCCACAAGTACAAGGTTACGGGCATTCAGGGACGGACTCATTTTTAAAGGAGCTGATGATTTGAGCCTGGCTTTAGGAAGTAATGTGGATACTGGTGGCGGATATGAAAAATGGGCCATTCTTGGTGGGTTTTACAGGTTCAACTACATTTTCGATGAACGATATCTTCTTGAACTTTCGGGTAGGTATGACGGGTCATCGAAATTCCCTGCAAATGAACGCTTCGCCTTTTTCCCTTCAGCTTCGATCGGTTGGAGGATTTCATCAGAACCATTCTGGAATATACCCGATGACATTATCAGCCACTTACAGCTAAGAGCTTCCTATGGTTCTATGGGCAATGGTAATATAGCATCTTATGTATTTCTTGAAACACTAAGTTTCACTCAAACCTCCAGTATTTTAAATGGTGAACGGCCAAGGAAAACATCAAGCCCAAGTGTGCTTCCGGATGGTTTAACCTGGGAGACTGCCACTACAACAAACTTTGGTATAGACCTCGAAATGTTTAATGGCAAATTCTCATTCACAGGTGATATTTTTGTCCGTGAAACTACCGACATGTTTACTATTGCTTTAACACCTCCGGCAACATTTGGAGCGTCGGCGCCACGTGGTAATTACGCTGACCTTGAAACCAGGGGCTGGGAACTCCAGATGAACTGGCGCGACCAGATTCAGGTAGCCGACAGGCCATTTAATTATCGTATTGGTTTCTCACTTGCTGATTCCAAGTCTGAAATTACACGTTATAATAATCCTGACAGATTTCTCAATGACTATTACGTAGGCATGACAGTCGGTGAGTTTTGGGGTTATACAACAGATGGTTTCTTTGTTGATCAGAATGATATTGCCAACCATGCAGATCAAAGCAGGTTCAGATCAACATCATGGGGTGAGATTTTCCCTGGTGATATTAAACTTCGGGATCTTGACGGAGATGGTGTGATTGGGCCGGGTGATAATACGGTAGACAATCCGGGTGATATGAGTATTATTGGCAACACATCGCCAAGGTACCGAATCGGATTTAACATTGGAGCAGATTGGAATAATATCTTTTTTTCTGCATTCTTCCAGGGCGTTCTGCAACAAGACTGGTATCCCCGCCACGATTCAGCACTTTTCTGGGGCCAGTATAACAGGCCATATGGAGACATACCTAACTGGCATTTAGCCCCCGGGGTGATGTGGACAGAAGAAAATCCTTCACAGGATGCGTTTCTGCCAAGGTATGTGGGGCGATTGGCAAACAGAAATGGTGCCATTTTAAGAAGCGCTCCCCAAACCCAATACCTGATGGATATGAAATATATAAGGTTGAAAAACTTCCAGATAGGGTACCATTTGCCTGCACAGCTTACAAACAGGATTGGGATGCGAACGGCAACAGTCTATTTATCTGGTGAAAACCTTTGGACATGGGCGCCATTCTATGACATTGTTACAAATATGGATGTGGAAATAGCTTCAAATCCTTCTGATCCTTTGATTGGCGGTAATGCCGGTGATGGTTATAACTATCCAATACTCAGAAGTATCAACTTCGGCCTTTCTGTAACATTTTAAACATTCAAACAACCTTGAGTCATGAAATTCATAAATAAAAAAATTCTAAGTGTAATTGCATTGACAGGCCTGTTTGTTTTGTCATGCGATTTGGTGGAAACGCCGAGGGATAGCGCATCAGCGGATGCCGTATTTTCGAACGAACAAGGGCTTCAGATATATATCAATTCTTTATATGACTGGTTGCCGAGTGCGAATGATATAATCAGAGTTGATTACGTATCAGACTATGGTGCGAGAAGAGATGTACCTCCAATTGTCCGGAATGGTGTTAGCCCGACAACAACCGACGACACATCACAGTCTGGCTGGAACAGGGTTGCTCTTGGTGGTGATGTTCATTGGGGTTGGTCTACCCTCAGGGATATTAATTATTTCTTAGCGAATAACGTGCATGATGATGTGGCCCCGGAAATCAGGCAGCACTATAATGGTTTGGCTCGTTTTTTCAGAGCCTTTTTCTATTTCGAAAAAGTAAAACGATATGGTGATGTACCCTGGATTGATGAACCGCTTGATATTGAAGATGAGCGACTGTTTGGCGGACGAGACAGCCGTGAATTGGTGATGAACAATATACTTGCCGATATCAATTTCGCGATCGATAATATCCGAACTGAAACCGATGGTTCCAGAACATTGATCACCAAGGATGTTGCTTTGGCATTAAAATCCCGGATAGCCCTTTTTGAAGGTACTTTCAGAAAATATCATGCCGACGGTTTGGCTGCCGGTTTGGGTAACACAGCCGATCAATGGCTGCAGGAAGCAGCGGATGCAGCCCAGCAAATCAAGCAGCGGGGTAACTTTAGCATCTACACCGGTGCAGGCGATTTGTCGTACCAGGAGCTGTTCCTGAGCGATTCGCCTAACTCAGCTGAAGATATGTTGATAAACCAAATGGACGGTAGTATTGGCGTTCGTCATACGGCTAACTGGATACTCAACAGTGCAACAACTGGTGTACGATTCACATTTGTAAGGCCATTTATTCATACCTATCTCAATATAGATGGTACACCGTTTACCAACAGAGAAGGATATAAAACCATGACGTTTCCTGAAGAGATAGAAAACAGGGACAGAAGGCTGTATCAGACGGTAAGAACACCCTATTATTCCAGTCCCAGAGACGGGGATCACAGACTTCAAATGCCCGACTGGGCCTACACCTA
>PWLN01000168.1 GCA_003559375.1 Balneolaceae bacterium
AGGAGTTACGGTATGATTTGATTATTGTTGATGAAGCTTCCATGATTGATCTAAACCTTATGCACCGGCTCATTACTCATCTTGGAGAAAAGACAAGGCTTATACTGCTGGGAGACAAAGATCAGCTTGCATCTGTTGAAGCTGGCTCAGTATTTGCTGACCTGTGTGGCAAACAAAGCAATTCGTTTCATCCGGACACCATTCAAGCCCTAAGGGCATCAGGAATAAAAGCAGAACTGCCTGCATCAGAGAATGCCGGGTTGAACGATTCCATTGTTTACCTCACAAAAAGCTATCGTTTCGGGACAGATAGTGGCATAGGCCAACTTGCAGCATTTATCAGGGAAGGGTATGAGCATTTAGACGACCTTAACACCATATTTGGGGAGTATATTGACCTTCAACATGAAGGTTTCAGTTTTCAAAAAAATGAGATTGATATGCTAATCCAATTACTTTTGGAGAAAGTAAAGCATAGCATGGAGATCCATGATCCGGAAGAAATGCTGGAATTTTGGAAAAAAACAGCTTGGCTCGCTGTTCTAAGGCGAGGACTTACTGGAACCGAGCGACTCAACCGCCTTATTGAGCAACAGATTGCAGCTCACAGAATGGTACCTATGAACAATGGATGGTACCACGGTAGGCCGGTTATCATAACACAAAATGACTACAACCTTGAAGTATACAACGGTGATGCCGGGGTTTGCCTTTCGGATAAAGATGGGGTAATGCGGGTCTATGTTGAATCCGGCGCCGGGCTCAGGAGATTTAAGCCACAGCGGTTGACCCGATTTGAACCGGGATGGTTTTTAACTGTCCATAAAAGCCAGGGATCGGAGTTTGACCATATCAATCTAATGCTGCCGCAAACCTGGAATCCACTTATAACAAGAGAACTGCTATATACAGCTGTAACTCGAGCAAAGAAAAAATTTAAGCTTTATGGCTCAATGGATTTTTTTATGAGGGGGATCAAGAATAAAACCGTCAGATATACGGGCCTAAACCAGGTTTTCAAATAATTTGCGTTTATTGGTTTTAAACCTGTTCTGAATATCAGTGAATGATTTATATTCATAAATCGCAATATTTCTGTAAACACTGCCTGAATTCAGCATTAAAAAAGGCACAACATTGATGCTGTGCCTTTAAAAATATTGTGATAATTAAAACTGCTTATGTTATCAGACAGTTTGCAAAAATTAAATGAAGCGCATTTTTAATTATTCGTACTTAACTGTACAACCGTATGGTGTGTTTGTAGTTACTTCTACGGGATCGCCATTCATGAGACTGGTCATCGCAGCAACTACGTAGTTGTGCGCACCTTCAAGATCGCGAACTCTTGACGTTGGCCTGTCGTCGATTGCACCATTATATTCGAGGATGCCATCCGGATTGATAATATACATCTGAGGTGTTACACGGGCGTCATATGCTCGGCCCATGGTTCCGTCAGCATCGAGGAGGATAGCTGTTGGCACTGCCCCTTTTTCTTCAGCAGTTTGAAGGGTTTCTTCCGGCTCCATGTATCCCTGTGTTCCGGGTGCAGATGAAACTACAGAAAGCCATACAACACCTTTTTCAGTGTATTTTTTTTGCAGTTCCTGCATATTATTTCCGTCGTAATGTTTGCGAACAAAGGGGCAGCCATGATTGAGCCATTCGAGTATCACCCACTGTCCGGCAAAGTCTTCCAAACTGTGCATGTTGCCATGGGCATCCACTACGGAAAATGATGGAGCTTGTTCACCAACCACTGCACCACTCCGGTCGGTATCTTCTGCTGCGTTTATCAGCAGTACTGATGCGATTATTAAGGTTAATATGAAGTTTAACTTTTTCATTGGTATATGTTGGTTTGGTTTTTGGATTGATGTTTATATTTCAGCAGTTGTAAGGCCTTGTGAGGAAGTTAGTTGTTCCAGTGCGTTCAGAACAATTCCCGGTGTAAGAAGTTCTGGTAAAATCATCGGTTCATCCAGTTCATTACTGTAAATCACATATAGAGGTACACCGTTCCTGCCAAAGGAAGCAAGTGCCTGAGTAATTTCAGGGTTTCGGTTAGTCCAGTCGGCCTTTACCATTTCAAATCCAAGTTCTTCAAAGCGATCTTTTACCCGGTTTGAACTGAAAACCACCCGTTCATTGGCTTTGCAGGTTATGCACCAATCAGCAGTGAAATCAATGAATACGTTTCTGCCTTCTGCTCTGTGTTGATTTACAAGATCATTGGAAAAGTCCTGCCATTCGATTCCATAACTTATGGATATACCCGATTCATTCTGTACGCTCACAGGTTGTGTGGATGCAGAAAAAAGGAATCCGGCAATCACAAAGAGTGTAACAAATGCCCTGCTTACCAGTCTTGTTCCTTTGGTTATTTCTATTGACCTCCATCTGTTTAAAATCCAGATTCCCATCGACAGCAGAAGAAGGCCTATAAGCAGTCTTGCAAGCCCGTCAACACCGGTTTGCTGTCCAAAAACCCAAATGAGCCAGATAGCAGTGGCAAATAATGGAAAAGCAAGGATTTGCTTGAATGTTTCCATCCATGCACCTGGTTTTGGCATGTATTTCATTAATGCGGGAAAAGAAGAAAGCAAGACGTAGGGAGCTGCCATTCCAATTCCAAGTGAGGCAAATATCATAAGAGCTGTTGATGCGGGGAGTGTAATGGCAACCCCCAGGGCCGTGCCCATGAATGGGGCAGTACATGGTGTAGCAAGTACTGTAGCAAGGATACCACTAAAAAAAGATCCTCTCATCCCACTTCCGGTATCGGTTTTTCCTGCCGCATTGATGAGTGAATTGCCGATTTCAAAAACTCCCATAAGGCTGAGTCCCAGGGCAAACATCAGGAAGGTCATAAAAGCTATAAAAGCAGGTGTTTGGAGCTGAAAACCCCACCCAAGTTCCTGGCCACCTGCCCTGAGTGCAAGAAGCAATCCCGCAAGAACCAAAAATGAGAGCAACACTCCAATACCAAAAACCAGACCGTGCATTCTTACAAGCCTGGGTTTGTGGCCCGCCATCTGCATAAAGTTCATTACTTTGATAGATATAATCGGAAAAACACACGGCATCAGGTTAAGGATAAGCCCGCCGGTAAAGGCAAACAACAGTATGAGCAGAAAGCCTGCTGAAAATACCGGCATACCGGCAATATCGCCTGCGATGATTGATTCGTCACCTATGGCAATATCCACAATCATAGATTTTATGTCACCAGACTCGTCCCAACCCTTTGGTGAATAGATCAGCCCCCAGAGATGCTCAATATCTCCGGATTTATAGGTCGACTTTTGCAGTTCGAGTGTGATAGTCCTTCCGTCAACAGAGAAAGGCTGTTCGGCACCATTCTCTATTTCACCTTCTTTTTTTGCGAAGTACCGGATTTCGGAATAATCAGGAAGTTCAAATGCATCATTTGTCAGTGTCAAGACTGCAGTTTTGTCATCGAATTTAGCAGTTGCCTTCCAGTAATCAAGCTTTACGGGCAGATTGCTGCGTGTTTCAGCAAATAATGGAAGCCATTCTTCATTGTATTCCACATCACTGTCTGTAATTGCGAGTGTTAGTTCAAGGTCGGCATATTCAGGGATGCAGACATCTTCACAGATTAACCAATCGGCCTCGGCAAGTAATGTGTATGTTTCTCCAGGTATAAGATCTTCCGGTGCTGTAGCTTCCATCATATACAGAATCTGTTCTTTATAGCCATAGCTGGTGAGGCCGCCTGAAACATCTATCCACAATGGTGTTGGCCACTGTATTTCACCGATAGAAAAATCCTCTTCGTGCAGCCATTCAACCATCATCGGCATTCCTGAGTCTCCCGGATTTCGATAGTAGACATACCAGTTATCCCGTATCTCCATATGAATGCCTATCCAAAAAATTTGCCCCGGCTGTATAGTCTTTTGTTCTGAGATGAGCTCAACAACGGCATTGTCCGTCTGAACAGACTGAGAGAAAGCTTCTGAGTAACCCGATAGAGTTATCAATAAAAAACAAAGAGTAATCGATCGAAGTAATGTATACATATGAAAGTAAGTCCCTTATTCGAATGATTTAACATCAAAAGATACTATTTTAGTGCGTTATGAATATGGAATGAACATTTTTTTACATTGGAAGAACTTGTCATTTATTTTCTTACTGAGAATTTTGTAAATAATAACCCAATCACTCCAATTATTATAGAGAGGTAACCTATCCAGTTTCCAAAACGGCTGTAAAATGTAGGCCGGTTATTCGTGTAAATGGTAAAATTGAAGGCGGCTTCGGTCCAGTATTCGGTTTGGACCTGTACTTTGCCATCAGGAGAAATAATTCCGGATATGCCATTATTTGCAGATCGGGCTATCCACATTCTGTGCTCTATTGCCCGCAGCCTGGCAAAAGCGAAGTGCTGGATATGCCCATGGGAATCTCCCCACCAGCCATCGTTGGTGATAATGGTTAAAAAGTTTGCGCCTTCATCCACAAAACGATTTACCCAGCCCGAAAAAACCGAATCATAACAGATGAGTGCCGGTGTATAAGCACCGTTTATATGAAACAGGTTTGAAGATGTTCCGAGTCCATATCCCACCAAGGAGCCCCAGTCTACCCATCCGAAGCGGTCAATTCGCTGAAAAAAATTTACAAAGGGAAATCGTTCAACGATGGGTACGAGACGCCCTTTTTTGTATATCTGATCACTTCTGCCGGGCTGCAGGTTTATGGCAGCGTTATAAACGTTAAAAGGTGTGCCCGACTGGGACACTCTGGTAACAGGCGGCTTTTCGCCTTCATCATAAAAATCGATCAGTCCGGTGCCGGTAATCAGGCGGGTGTCCCATACATTAACTGAATCCCTCATCCTGTAGAAATAGGGGCTGTTTATGGCAAGGGATGAATCGATGGCATTTTCAGGCCAGATGATAACATCTGTATGCTCAGTTCGTGCTTCATCCGACATTTGAAGGAGTTTGTCGAGAAGTGCGTTGAGTGACGGCAGTCCGCCATAGCGAATATAGGAGTCGGAGTTTGGCTGAACAATAACGACTTCTACGGGTTCACCATGGTGCTTATGAATATTAATCAATGAGACTGCTGACCATAATGGAAACAACAGAAATACGGCGATACCTGCTTTTAGAATCCGGGTATCCGGTTTTTCGAGCCATGAATAGAAAAGGGCTGCTGTGAGCATCACCCAAAACGATATACCAAAAACTCCGGTATATGAGATGTACTGAATCACACCGGTGAGATTCGACCAGCCATTGCCAAGAGTAAGCCATGGCCAGGAAAGATCCCAATTGTGATGTAAAAATTCATATCCAACCCAAACTGACGCTGCAAATAAAGAGGCTAAACCCG
>PWLN01000038.1 GCA_003559375.1 Balneolaceae bacterium
CATTTCATTGATTTCAGGCTGATTATAAAAATAATCCAAATAAGCATATTGTTGAAGCCTCTCAACAGGGATGTCCCGGAAAGCAAGGCTGCCTGCATTTCGGATCCGGTAAAAATCAATACTTAAATCTATTCCATCCCACTCAGAAAAATCTTCAATAGTAAAGCCGTATTGTTTAACAACAGAATCAGAATAAAAGTTATCAGAAGAGTATGACATTGACAAAGCATCATACAGAATATCTTTTCCTGTCATGCTTGCAAGTTTATCCCTCAGGCTCTCCGGCCATTCTCTTGGCAGAAATCTGAGCCTGGAAAGTTCACGCATATGCCAGTCATTAAATTCATAATAGTTACCCGATGACATTACGTCTCTGCTCCAAATCCCTTCATATCCGATATCATTCAGAAATTCCCATTCTTTCTGATAAAGTGGAAACAGTGTGTCAAAACCGGGTACATCATTAAGAGTAACCGTTTCGACCTCTGCCTTATTTATGGTATTTGATAAGTGTATGATTTTGTATGCTGGAACATATCCCGCTATGGATGGAACCTGTATGTTAAACAACCTGTTTCCGGTTGCTTCATCAAAACTTATTGCAGTATCATTCATGTGCATGTGTCCGCCAACATGAAGCTGAAGGCCTGTACTTGCAAGCATCCTGCTCACTTCTTCTTCAGGTAGTCTTAAGGTCTGAAAGCGCCCTCTCCCCCAAAGATCCATGATCTCTTCACCCGCATCATTAAAAAAATCCACAGCAGGATAATGACTGAATGCAACAAGATGTTTGTTCAGTTCATCAGCCCGGCTGGCTATCTCTTCTATCCATTCAATAAGATGAGATTTATGGCTGATGATTGCATTGTACCCTGCATTTCCTGCACTGCTGAAATTTCGCGGGTTTTCAGGCCAATCGAAGTCTGCATTTTCATTTGGGATGTAAACATTCCCGTCAATAGCAAGTAACCATAAACCTTTCACCGGTTCAACAAGATAGCTCATATCCATCACATCAAAACAGTTTGTGAAATGGGCATCACGAAATCTGCCGCCTGTTCCTTCTCTGCAAATTTCATACATTCGCTCTTCGGGTTCAGATTCAGCTAAGGCGATTTCATAATTATATTCATCTATGCTGTAAGTACTGAACGGTGTTTCAAAGTATAGGTAACTTTCTTTTGGTGACATTCCGTGATGTCCAAGCTCATTAAACAATTCCCTGTAACCATAATGCATTACTTCATCCGTACAAATCACCTCATGTGAAAATAGTGATCCCCTGCCTCTCCGATCCTGGCCTGTACATACCGGATGTTCAAGGCTGAAAACCGGTTGTCTCATTCCATCATCTCCCAAATAATTGAATTTCCCTGCCGGAGTGCTGAATGGCCGGCCCGGATCATGATTGCCGGTAATAACAAAAAATTCGATCCCGAATTTTTCATGATATTCATCCAGGATTTTCCTGAATCCCCGGATATGAACGGGCTGACCATCATCGCTGAAATCACCCGGAAATGCGACAAACTTTATTCCGCGGTTAACCACATCATCCAATGCAGCCTTGAATGCGAAATAATTTTCATTAAAGAGGCGGGTGGAAGTGAGCTGTGATTCCATTGTGCGAATCGTAGCAAAGAGGGTATCATTATTGGATACTAACGGCAGCCCTTCAAAAGATCCGTCATGGAATTCGGCGAACACATCATGAAAATGTACATCAGCCATGAATGCTACCGATACCTTCCTATTACTTGAGCTGATATCATCAGGAACCTTGTAGCTGCAGCCATAGAAAAAAAATATGTAAAGTAATATGAACATATATTGTATATACATGGCCAGAATCATTTGTTTTTTAACAGACAATCCTCGATAAAAGGAATAAAAAATGAAATATTCATTGTTTCCTTGTTCGGGTCTTTTGCTTTATCATCCCATCTGCGTAAACGGATTGCTTCTTTATAATACCGTTCTGATTCAAATTCCTGTTTTTCATCAAAAGACATTGGACCTCCCTGATCATAAAAACTTTTAACTGATGTTTCAGATAAGCACCTTATATAATCCGGTTCAACAGTACACAAATACCTTTTTGCATCTACATGCAGGCGGACTGGATCTGCAACCCGTGATCCGAAATTCCTGAGTATCCAATGAAATGCTTTATGTTCGTGATGGTCATGCAAGTTCTGTTCAAGAGTTTGCGAAATATCAGCATCATCCATAATATGACCAATATCATGAAGAAGTGCCGATACCGTTAACTGAGAGTCACCTGATTCTTGATTAGCAAGGGTTGCGGATTGCAATGCATGCTGAAGCTGGGTAACCGGTTCCACACCATAACGTTTATTACCCTGTTGCAGAAATATCTCAATAATTTTATTCGTTACAGGACGGCAATTCATTACCAGTTCACTCTATTCGTCAAGAAAAAGCATGCTTGCAGGTATTATCTGACGTTCCATACCCGGCCCCTCCATAAAGGCTGCCAGCCAATATCCCCCTCCGGCATTAAACCACTCTACGCGAATTTTATGCCTTCCTTGTTCAAGGTTTATGGCACCGCTTCTTGTTATAACACCGTGATCTCCATCATTATCTACAACTTCTCTGTCATTTATGTACAGTTTACTACCATCGTCGGAAGCAAGATAAAAACGGTATCTTCCGTCGTTTTGAATCTCAATATACCCTTCCATGACAGCAGCCACGTAATTGCGCCGGGTGAGTTCAAGGTTATTGGATGAAATTTCAAGTGTGGTGCCGGTTGCTTTTGGTTCAAGTGTGGAGAAATCTGGGAGAAGCCTCATTTCGTCTTTTTCATAGATCGTATAACGCAAACCATGTCCAGCCGGATTTTGCAGCATTCTGAAATATCCGGTATTCAGTGCACTTACCGGCCTTCGGTCAGCAAAAATCCGTGTGGTTACAACCGTATTCTGTGTGATTTCAACAGGCCCTTCATAAACTGGCGATGTCTCATCAGGCATGCTGCCATCAAGTGTGAACCGTATTTCACCGAATCCGGACGGGTTTTCAATACTCATTGTAACAGGTTCATCAATAAATAAACCGCCTGGTGGATTATAACCTCCTTCGCCCTCCGGCAAAATATCCGGTGCCGGATAGAGGTTATTGAGATGATACATCAGCTGAGGATCTTCATTTCCGTGAAATGCATTTTTAACCGGGCGACCAATCCATTCAAAAGGTATCTCAAGCCCCAAAGCAAATAGAGCAGTGGCAGGAGTATCGTAAGTGTTAATCGGAATTCTGAGCAGATGGTCTTGCTTCACATTTTTACCATAGACGATTAATGGTATTTCCATTTCCCTCGGATCATTACCGCCATGCCCATAGCCTACGCCGCCATGATCGGATGACAGCAAAATGACTGTATCCTCATAGATGCCTGCATCTCGAGTTGCCTGAATGATTTCACCAATGAGTGAATCTGCTTTGGCAACAGAGGCATAATACTGAGGGCTGCCATGCCCGTATCTGTGGCCGGCACCGTCAACATGATCTATATGAATAAATGTGAACAAAGGCTTGTTGCCGGTTATATAGTCTACCGCTTCTATGGTAGTTTCGTCTTCATCTGCAGACAGAGCCATATAGCTCAATACATTCTGTTCAATGAAATTCTGAATCGGATTCCAGTCAAGGATAGCGCCGATTTCAGCATCCGGTTTTTGATCCCTTATAACAGCAAAAATTGTCGGAAATAGATTATCATCTCTCACCACATTAGGATGAAGCAAAAAATTATCAACCCGCCAATCGTTTGAGATAATCCCATGTTGTTCCGGACCGGCACCCATAATCATCGACCCCCAGTTTGCACCGCTGCTGGAAGGCATAACAGCACGGGCATGTAGCGAATAACTTCCATGTGCCATCATATGATCCATAACCGGGGTATCTGAATTCAGTATTCCGTCCGGACTCAAACCATCAATACCGATGATGATCACATGCCCTGCATTCGGACTCTTATCACCAACAGAACAGGCTGATAATAAAAAAAGGATTGCTATATAAGTAATAATTAAACTGATGAAATTTTTCATAACAGAAATTTTTAAGAGAAATTCAATTCAGAAAAGTGAATCTTTATAAATGTTTATTACGGGAATTAAAAGATACAGTATTCCTGATTATGGGGTTTGAGTATTTGTAAATGTATCAGATTGGCGGCTGACTACCTACCACAATGAAGTAATTTAAACATATTTTAATGAAATGGTAATAATAAGCCTTATATAATGCTTGTGATTGGGAAATGACAAATTTTTGAACCGGTCTGATGAATGAATAAAATTCAGATCATTGATGTGAAACTGAAATACGTATTATTTAATCGCAATTTATTTTTGCACATTAGTAAAAATAATACCAGAGATAACCAAACCGGAATCATATGAATATTTCCACACTTCAGTCAAAATACCTGATGCAGTGCTGGTCAGCACAAAGTAACTATCATCCTCTGCCAGTACAAAAAACCCTGGGGTGTTGGATTTATACCGGCGATGGCAGGAAAATCTTTGACCTTCGAAGCGCACACGAATGTGCCAACATCGGTTTCAACCATCCGCATGTGGTACAGGCAATGAAAGATCAAATGGAGAGTCTGTTTTATGTAACAGACGATTTTGCCACTGAACCGGCTGCACTCCTTGCAAAAAAATTGAGCGAGCTGGCTCCGGGTAACCCGAATAAAAAAGTGTGGTTTGGCCAAAGTGGTGCATCTGCTGTGGAGGCAGCCATCAAAGCCGCACGATTCTGGCAGTATAATCGGATATTCAGTGAAACGGCACCGGATAATCGGGGCAGACAATATCCATATCCGTATAAAATTATTTCTCGTTACCGGTCGTGGCACGGTTCCACTGCAGGGGCACTTTCGGTAAGCGGTGACCCGCGCAGATGGTTTACCGAACCGGTAGCCCTGCCCGGTGTTGTATTCGGGCCAGATGCATACCCTTACCGTTCTCCGATGGGCGATGATGATGACGGGCTCAAAGCCGCTGAATATTTGCGTTATATGGTTCAGATGGAAGGGGGAAGCGATTTTGTGGCTGCCATCATTGTGGAACCTGTAGTGGGTTCGAACGGAATTATCCCCGCCCCCGCGGCCTATATGAAACGGGTACGTGAAATCTGCGATGAAACCGGCCTTCTGATGATTGTGGATGAAACGATGACCGGAATGGGACGCACCGGAAAATTCCTGGCCACGGAGCACTATGACATTGTACCGGATATCATTGTAATGG
>PWLN01000009.1 GCA_003559375.1 Balneolaceae bacterium
ATTTAAAATCAATTAATTATAATTTTTAACAAGTGGAAATGGCTTTTGGTATTGTTTACCCGGCCTTGAATCGGTTGGCGGGAACAGGGTATTTTCAGACACGCTTTGGCAGCATTTGATACCGGCTGGTTCTCTGATTACAGGCTATGAGCGTGATGGACCATTCAAATGGTGCAGCGTGGATGAAAAGCCCGCCGACAAGCGATTCACCGCCTTGATTTTTTGATTCTTTTGTATCAAGACAAAAGAATGAAGGAAATAAGTAAGGCGATGATCTAAAAAATGGGGTAAGTCCTCAGTAGTGCTATGTTGACCTGTATAGGTTTATTTGATATACGATTTGTCCCAATGGGAAAAATCGAATATCGGATAACGTAAATCGCAAATCATTCAAACGAGATTTTAAAAATCAAGTAAACTCATTCAATGATTTAACCAAGTTGTTGATACATAATAATAATTCATTCTCATAATTCTAACGCACACAAAACAGGAAAACTAAAAACACAGAACTAAAAACAAAGAACTAAAAACTCAGAACTAACCTGTTTGAGGTATCACGGTTTTTACACTGATCGCGGCAAGTTTGTCGCTTAGTTCTTGCAGCATCTTATCGTCTTTGTAGGTACCCACAATAGCACCGCCAGAACCGGCAAACTTCGCACTTGCACCGCATGAACGGGCAGTCATTACCATATTTACCTGCCAATCAGGAAGCCTGGAAATCGAACTTCTCAGGTTAAAGTTTTCGTCGATAAGGTGATGCAATTGCTCGTGATCACCATTCATAATCGCTTTTTTGCCATTTTCAGCAATGTCTGCAAAACGAACCATCGCATGAACTACATCCGGTTCTCCACGAAGAAAACGGCCTCTGATATCATTATGATAAACCTCTGTTGGTTCACTTAGCCCATTATGGTAGGCAATGTATATGTTTTTCAAATAACCAGTATCAAGCCTTTCGTAATGGTAACATGGGTATCCATGAATGGCCTTTTCTTTATTCTTATTAAAGTCCATATAAACGAGTCCTTCATAGGCCTGGATCACACGATCCTGCAATCCTGCTGAAATGCCCAGTTCTTCCTGTTCAACCGATAAAACGAAGGATGGCTGGGCTTCAACCGGAATTTCGATATCATAAAATTCCATCAGACACCGAAGCGTGGCTACGATAATGGAGCTTGAACCAGCTAATCCTACCTGTCGTGGTATATCGGAACTGTATCGGATGGAGAAGTTCTGTGAATGGAGATTAAAACCGTGTTGCTGGCAATATTCTACAAATCTCTTAATGGTAGCTTTAATAAGGCGGATACCTCCGTAGTATCCATGCAGTTTAACGTCATTTGCAAGATCATACACCGACCGGAAGCGGCCCCGGTCTTGTTCAGCGAGTACAATATCAACTGAATCCCATTCATATAGAACAACCTCGGCTGCAAAATTTTTTACAATGAATGAGATGGTTTTGCCGTGATAACCATCACTTGGATTTCCAAGAAATCCGGCTCTTGCGTGTGCCTTTTTTCGGATAATGAGCATCAGAGAATGGATTTCAAATGGGTTCTCAGTTCCTCCCCAAATTTTTCATCAGCAAGCGCGAATTCTGCAAATGCTTTAAAATATGAGCCAAAGTTGCCGATATCGTACCTCTGTTCAGATCCGTTGAGTTTTACGCCGTAAATTTTGCCCCCTTCTTTCAAAAGCAGGCGGATTGCGTCTGTTAGCTGGATTTCATCACCTACACCTGGTTTGGTTCTCTTTAAAGCTTCAAAAATATCAGGGGAGAGAATGTAGCGTGCTGCTATGGCAAGGTTGCTGGGAGCCTCGTCAATAGCCGGTTTTTCAATCAAATCCTCAATTTCAAACTGATCTCCCTCCTCTTTTGGGCTGGCAATGCCATATTTGAACACATCTTCATGCGGTACTTCTTCGAATGCGATAACTGCATCTGCATTTTTTTCAGTGAAGCAATGTTTCATCCGCTCAACAATTCGGCTTTTCGCATTCAGGCCGATGATGGAATCTCCTAATGCCACTGCGAATGGTTGTCTGCCTACAAAAGGTTCAGCACAAAGTACAGCATGACCCAATCCAAGCAGCTGTCGCTGACGAGTATAAAAATACTGCATAGGTGCACGTATGAAGGATAGTTCCGAAAGAAGATCTTCTTTGCCGTCTTCCCGCAGAGCCTGGGTTAATTCGGGTACCAGGTCAAAATGATTTTCAATTGAATGTTTCCCCGATCCGGTAATAAAAAGAAGACGGTTAATTCCAACACGATTAAGCTCTTCCACTACATATTGAACCACAGGCTTTCTGCCTACAGGCAGCATTTCTTTTGGCTGCGATTTTGTGGCCGGCAATAATCGGGTCCCCATTCCGGCAACCGGCACTACAGCGATTTTGATATCACTCACTACTTCTACATTTTGATTTACTTTTACTCAATCCTTCAAAATACGACATGATCGAATGGTTTTAAAATGGAAGCTGATTTTCGAATGAAAATGTAGTGTGCAGGAAAGAGTTATCTATATCCCTTATAATGGAAGAACAAAGATTTATGATTCTGAAGACAACTTATTTATTTCGCAAACATCATTAAAAATAAAGTGACTTGAAAATTACAAGATATCCACCAACCAAAAATAAATCCTTAAGGGCATGGAGTGCTGCTGATGAATACATACTGAAAGTGCTGTCAAGGATGGAAATATCCGGTAAAAACATTGTAATTTGCAATGACCGGTTCGGATATCTCGCAACCCATTTACATCAGCATGGTCCATATTCTGTAATAGCTTATAAGAGTCAGAAAACTTCACTTTTAATGAATCTGCAGAATAATGGGATTCAACCGGATCACGAAAAATTATTGAATCCCTTAGAGCCAGTTCCGGTGGCAATAGATGTTGGCCTCATGATTGTGCCGAAATCATTAGAATTGTTCAGGTTCTATCTGCAATATTTGCATCGATTTTTGAAGGAAGGGGGAACAGTGGTCTGCGGGTTTATGACACGGCATTTTACAACACAGATCCTATCATTAGCAGGAGCCTGCTTTGAAGAGGTTGATCAGAGTCTTGCATGGAAAAAATCAAGAGTATTAATTCTGAAAGGAAAAAAACCGGATCCGGGATACGAATTGACCGAAACCATACCATATATTTTCAGTGATGGAATCTGGCAGGATATCATACAGTACTCCGGTGTTTTTTCATCCGGAAATATTGATTATGCAACTCAGTTTTTGCTTGATCACCTGTTTCTTCAGCAAGATGAAAATATTATACTGGACCTTGGATGTGGAAACGGTGTGATTGCACGTGCCATTCAGCTAAAAAAACCAAATGCAGAACTTCACTTGTTGGATGACTTTTTTCTCGCCATAGAATCCTCCAGGCAGAACCTGCAACCTGAAAATGTACATTTCCACTGGAGTGACTCTGTTGATGATATCGGAAATGTAAGGTTTGACCTGGCTGTATCAAATCCGCCATTTCATTTCGAACATGAAGTAAATACGGAAGTGTCAATTAACCTGTTTCGGGAGGTTGCCGGCAAACTGAAACCAGGCGGGCGTTTTCTTTGTGTGGCAAATAAACACCTCGGATATCAATCGAGCCTGAAGAAATTCTTTACCACCTGTAACGTGCTTGCAGAAAGCAACAAATACATTATTTATGAATGTATAAAGGGGGTTTTTACAAGTTAATAATACCCATTTATCCAATTTTGGGTAACTTATATGTTGTTAAATGAATTTTTTAAAAAGAAAGAAGGAGATACTTCCATGAAAAACCCAGTTAACCGAAGAACATTTCTTAAAAGAAGTCTGGCGTCATTGGCAGGTACAGGCTTGGCCGCCTCAGGAGGCCTGTTTACAGAGGCAATTGCCTGGGTGCTTGACCCTGCAAATCAACCTATGCCAAAACGTGCTCTCGGTAAGACCGGCTTTGATGTAAGCATTTTCAGTCTTGGTGGGCTATCAACAATTTCTCAGGCCGGACGGAAAGAGGATGCAATTGAAATTATTAACCGTGCACTCGACCTTGGAGTCAACTTTATAGACACCGCACACCGGTACGGAAATGGCATCAGTGAGGAATACATTGGAGAGGTGATGAAGTATCGCAGGAAAGAGGTTTTTCTTGCTACCAAAAGTCATGACCTGACCTATGACGGCACCATGAGGCTAATTGAGGAAAGCCTGAGCAGGTTACAAACCGACTATATTGATCTTTATCAGCACCATTTTGTTAACCGGAGTGATCAATTGGAGCAGTTGCGGCGATCCCGGAGTGCACGCACAGCTTTTGAAGAGCTGAAAGAGCAGGGGGTGATCGGGCATATCGGGATTACCGGCCATTCCAGCAGGGTTCTTGCAGATGCACTTGAGGAATACCCTTATGAATGTGCATTGATTACACTAAATGTAACACGCGACGAAATGGATGACCCAAATCATATCGGCCGGTTTTTTGACATTACAACACGTAATGAAACAGGTGTAATCGCCATGAAAGTGATGGCCAGAGGCGCCATTGTTGGCCAGGGATTCACAGCGAAAGAACTACTGACATATTCACTTAGTTATCCGGTTTCAACAGCGATTGTCGGTATTTCCATTCTGGATCATCTTGAAGAAAACGCGGAAACTGCACGAGAGTTCAGACAGATGACGCGTGAAGAGATGGAAAGCATGCGAATACGGGCAACAACTTAAAGCTCTTTTATTTAGTTTGTTTATAGTGGTTTGCATAGAGCTGTCAGCCATCAGTTGTCGATAATCAATTCCTGTAGTCATCATTCATACATGAATATGTTTTCACTGACAGCTGTTTGGAAATAGCTGAATGATTTTCATTTAACGCCCACTTTACTCTGCAAGATTTATTTGTAAGTTTTCGTTAGAATCAAAGAAATTACTTCAATATTCCAGCCAAACCTTACAATTCATCTGTGAATCAGAGTCAGCATGTACATAAATCAGGCAATAAAGTCCGGAAGTTTTTATGGAAATTTTTGTTTGCAGTAATTCTGATGCCACCGGTTTTCATGTTTCTCTTGATTTTATCTTTTCGCTGGATCGACCCGCCCGCCACGAGTTTTACACTAAGGGAAGACTGGGATGCGCTTCAGCAGGAGAGGTATAACCTCAGAGAATGGTGGGTTGTATCAGAAGATCTGCCTGATCACCTTAAATGGGCTGTAGTGGCATCAGAAGACCAGCTCTTCTGGGAACACCAGGGCTTTGACGTGGAATCGATCCGACAAGCATGGGAAGACCATCAAGCAGGCCGGCGTACCCGGGG
This sequence comes from Balneolaceae bacterium, assembly GCA_003559375.1. Taxonomy (GTDB): domain Bacteria; phylum Bacteroidota; class Rhodothermia; order Balneolales; family Balneolaceae; genus Rhodohalobacter. The sequence continues at coordinate 5,325 of PWLN01000009.1, forward strand.
TGCGAGTACGATTTCCCAACAGGTTGCCAAAAACCTCTTTTTGTCACCGGCTCATTCATTTTTCAGGAAAGGTATAGAAGCGGGGATTACTGTGCTTATTGAATTGCTTTGGCCAAAGGATCGGATTATGGAAGTGTACCTGAATATCGCTGAGTTTGGCCCCGGCATTTTTGGAGTGGGTAAGGCGGCCGACCAATTTTGGGGCATCCCGGCTTCATCGATAAGCCCGGACAGGGCTGCAAGACTTGCAGCCGTTCTTCCCAGCCCCAAGCGAATGAGGGCTGAACCTCCTTCACCTTATGCCTACGAAAGAAGCCGGTGGATTTTGCGTCAGATGACCCAGTTAACTGGAATCCGGTACATAGAATCAATCCAATCAGATACCAGTATAACAGAAGAACCGGAACTTGAAGATATCGATCCTTATTTGCTGCAACTTGAGGGGGAACTGGATGAATTGCTCAGGATTCATGAAGAACCATCAATCACCGAACCTGATACCACAAATTATTAAGAAACAAGCAGGCCGGAAAACCTCTCCGCCCAAATCGGGGTATCTCTTTGTTCTAAGTACTCACTAAAAAAGGAACTCCCTGTTCACGACCCAACTCCACAGGCCATCGGCCTGAGATAACAGAGCTTGGGGCGTGGTTCCCGCCTGTGGCGACCATCCGGTTAGTGCAGGTATCTTGCCTGTGACAAAGTACCTGCCATCTCCGCTGCCCCAAGCTTTGTTAGTTGAGGCCTATGGCCTCGGGGGCGCACAATGGCGTTGTCGCCCCAAAGGTGTGACCTAGTCAGAGGGATCTCCATACTCAAGACTTATTTTTTTGATGCGGCTTCCGACGCACCTGTTGCACTCACAATTCAATTCAATTAATTTGATATTACAGTATCCATAATACCGAAACCTAATCACGGATTCTTATGATTCGTATATTCATATTCCTATTCCTTTCTCTGAAGGCAGTACTATTCATGCCACTTAAAACATTTAATATGGAGGATCATTCTATCATGTTCATAAAAAAAACCGCCGACTTTGAGATAACAGGAGATGGAAGCGCAGCAAACTGGCAATTAACAGAATGGGTTGAGCTCACTCAACGCAGAAATCATGAGAACACACCCGGGCTTCAGACAAAAGTAAAAGTACTTTACTCCGATACTGGATTGTATGTTCTTTTTTATTGTGAAGACCGCATATTGAATGCCACATTTACTGAACATTTTTCTGAACTCTGGCACGAAGATGTTGTGGAGGTTTTTCTTTGGACGGATGAAAGGCGGCCGGTCTATTTTGAGTATGAACTCTCTCCCTTAAATATCGAGCTGCCGCTGATTGTCTCTAATATCGATGGGGAGTTGCTGCATTGGATACCCTTTCTGAACAGTTATCATGATGAAAGTGATCGAAAAACCCGGCACAAAACGAGTATTATTGGAGGCGAAAAAGTGAGTGGCGCCGAAATTGAAGGTTGGATGGCTGAAATGTATATCCCTTTTAAGCTATTACATCCGCTTGAGAATATTTATCCTGAGCCAGGTACACGCTGGCGAGCCAATCTATACCGGATCGACTATGATGAGGGCATGACCCCTTTTTCGTGGCAGCCATTTGAAACCAATTTCCATGATTACCGGAATTTCGGGACGTTTCTGTTTGAATGAAATTTGATTGCATTCAAAATAGTTGAATTCGGGCGTTGCACACCCCGGTAGCGCGTTCCTACAGGATTGTCGGGAAGGCCCCCCCCTCGGGATTTCTTCGGGAAAATCCTGTCGCCCCAACAATCATCAAGAATTGGGTTTTAACAGTAGGTTTTTTCCTTTCTAAAATAGTGATACTGGTTTAGATAGAATAACTTTTCGGTCATTAGCCCCAAGTCTTGGGCTTTAGCCCTGTATCGTAAACTTTCCGATCCCGGACACTTCGCAAATCTGCAATCAGATATCAAAAATCGAATATCAAATCATCTTATCTCAATCACCAGGTTCATCTCCACTAATTACTACCCAGTTATTTACAGTATTATGCTTTGCTTTAAGAACAATTTTGAAAAAATCGGATTCTATGTCACGAATGTCGAGCGATGCCCGGCCTTCTGAGAGTGGTACTTCTGAAATGAGCTGATAGGTATCTTCTCCGCCTTCACGGAATTCATTGGTTGTTGTTAAATGAATTCTGACATATCCATCATCTTCCCAGGCAGTCCAGGACAGATCAATGGTTTGTCCGTCTTCATTTAAAAAAGCATCGGCGTCACTGATTGAAACTTCACCGATCAGAGGAATTCCGTCAAGTTCTTTCTTCAGTGATTCAGGAACATCAAGATCAAGAAAGCGGCTTACAGTTTGATATATACTGGTAACAGGAGGATGGCCTACATGAAAAAAACGGTTCATATCGGCCTTGCCGGATACGATCCAGATTGTTCGTTCACGTTCAGACTGGCCTCCATGTCCGCTTCCATCCGGCAGCCGCCGACCGTGATCGGTTGTTATCATCAGTAACCAATCTTCATTATAATTTTCCATCCGGTATTGCACGGCATCCCAGATTCGACCAACCTGCTCATCTGCCACTTTAATTGATTCGAAATGTTCTTCAACTTCCCCATACCGGTGGCCGGTATCATCGGGATACCAAATATAAACCCACGACAAATAGGGAGCATCTGCTTTAATGCTTTGAGCAGCCATATTTGAAACATGATCATCAATTTTTTGCACATAGCCGTAATCATGCGGGAAAGCCAGGGTGTCTACATCAAAACCGTCAAAATGAATGTCGATATGAATGTTTCCGGCTTCCGGCAAGCCATCACCAGCAAGTTTGGTGCGGTTATCAAGCCATGAGGAGTAGATAGCCACCGGTTTTTCGGGGTAATTGTATTTGAACAGGCGAAAGATATTCCAGTAGTAGTAATTCGGTGCTTCAATATCGTTGTCATAAACGTTATGCTTGTTCGACCATACACCTGTAATCACATGATTGTACCCCACAGCAGAAACAGTTGGGGATTGTGAATATCGCCCGGCTTTTCCTCCCAGCCATCCACGGGTATACGCACCTTGTTCTATGATTCTGTCGATATTAGGTGTATCAACCGATTCTAGGATATCGGCAGAAATACCATCCACAATAATGAAAATGGCCTTTCTCTCTTTTTCGGTATCAGCCTGCTGAGTACAGCCTGCATGTACAAGGAGTAAAGCGATTGTGAACAGAATGAGCGGTAATGATGTTCTGATGTTCATAATGAGAAGATTGTTTTTTTAAGCTTGATACAAGTTCATTAACTAAATGGAGATGAATGTACCTTCATCCATGGTTTTAAATTCAATGCGTACTGGGCTGTTTGCCGTTTGCTGAAAACCGCAATCAAATTTGATGTTTTGTTCACCTGGCTGCATCAATAATTGTTCGGCCGGGATTGTTAATTCCTGTATTTGTGTATGTTTGGAATCATAAACCGAAACTTTTCCATTCCTGTCTATTCGTAAAAAGCCTCCTGCAGGTATTTCAATATCCAGTTCAATTGTACGGGAGTTAGCAATTTCGATAAACAGGTTACTTATTGTATTATCCGCAGGGGCATGGATAACCAATTGCAGGGTTTGTTCATGGTATGGATTGTTAAAAAGAATTTCACTCCACACTGGCTCACCCGGTTGTCTTATGACTCTGGAATGATTCATTGCGTCAATATGATACTGATACAATTGATATCCATCAGAGGATAATTTTACGAGGTGATATTCATTATTTACATCCCTCATTTTTTCTTTTATCTCTTCCGGAAAGGCACCTGCCATTCTCAATGTTTCCCAATGATTGATTGCTTGTATCAAATCGGGCCCATGTCCGTTTCTTCTTACAATATCCGGCGAAGTTACCATTGCAAAACCGGCATTGAATCCGGCAGCCCGCGCCAGCAGCCATTCGATATCTTCAAGTGTGGTTGCGTCAGTCATGCTGAACCATCCCAGCATACGGGGCATCAAATTACGGCTGAAATAGTCCTGATTCAGTAATCTGTACTGTGTCTGGCTTTCCCGAAAACCTGCATACCAAGGTTCTCCCCAATTCATCCGTGTGTAGATATGCCAGAACGAATGTCCCGGGTTGCTTGCATCGATAATGATATCATTTTGCAGTTCGGGTTTCAGGTGGTCATACCAGGTTTGAGCAAAAAGCTGCCTTCCGTATTGCCCCATGCCTGTTGACCAATTTCCTTCGAGTCCGTCAAAGGAGATCTGCCGAAGGCCGGTATGATTAAATAAATTGGCGAGACGGATAGCTATTTCTTCTGATAATGACTGATTCGATAGAAAAACCCTGTAGTCATGATCCATCAGTTTTGAGATATCTGATCCTGCTTCATGTGCTGAAGCAACAGTACCAAATGCTCCACGTTCACATCCCACCAGCTGCCATGGTTCGGAATCGGATACCCTGCTGTACCGTATCAGTTCATTGCCGATATTAACGGTTTGCAGGTTGTTATTTTGCATCTGATTAAAAAATGTTGGATCGTCAATCGGGATTGTGGTTTGGCTTTCATTAATTTGAGCGGAAATTTTACTGCTTCCAACTATAGCAAGACGGGGATCCGGCTGTGGTGTTACGTATGGGTCGTTTGTAGTGATGAAATTGGATAATGTATGCACACCAAGCCTGATATCCTGTTCAGCAGCCTTTTCCACAGCCCGTTTCATGCTGTCCCAGTTATCGGGGAATTGTTCTTCTTTCAGGTCAAAATGGCCCCAGTTACGGAATGGATCTCCGTGGTAAAGATAACTTAAACCGGCGGCTTTGGTTAGTTCCAGCGCTTCATCAAGATTGTTTTCAGAAAATGAATGGATTATGTAAGAAGCGCTCGCTGCACCTGAAGTTTTGATCCATTCGTTGTTCAGGGTTGGGTATGGAAGGCCTTCTTGTAGCACAATTTTTTCAATAGTTGCTAAAATCTGTTCAGCAGATGAGCCGAATAGAGCAATTTTGCTGCCAATCAACCCTCCGTCATCAAATGGTGGTGCAACATAATATTCATGCCCCCAAACCGGTATGATACGTTCTTCAGAGCGGTCTCTTGTGTAAGCCTGCAACACGCTTCCGTTAAGTGTGTGTTTTGCTGTTTGCCCGCGGTAAATCACATTCACCGAATCTGCGACATCCACGTATGAGCTTGTTGCAAATATATTATAGGATGGGTCTGTATCGTCTTCATGGGTAGGATAACCACCAAGGGTTTTCAGATTCAGTGCCTGAATACCAATTGCAAAATTGTTGTTTTGAACAACGCCAACAGTTTCACCAACAACATGCTGCAGGGTTGTGGTGAATGGCCCCCAGAGTACAATATCGATTGGGCTATCGCCAATGATATCGATCACTTCAAATGTGATATGGCTCTCGTTTTCGCGGTATTCAAGAATTACCTCAATATCAGGAGCTTCATAATTGAGCCTGATCCAATTTTTTGTAAGGTCCCAGGTGGAATGGTCGGGCTTGAAAATCAGGTTATCTGATCTTACTGAGAGTAATGGATTTTCTTGTGATGAGTCAGTATACTCAGTTGCAGTTTCTGCGCCCCTGATTGAAATGATATGCCCTCGCTCACTGATCAAAATTTCCAGGGAATCAGTATGAAGCTGAAGTTCATTCTTCTGGCATGCAGAAAAAATGGCCGTGATTATTATTAGTGTAAAATATCTATGGAATTTTATTTTCATTTTTGATGTAGCGTTTCCGGGTTTATGATTATTTATTCACTATTAATAAGTATGGACAATATAATCACTTTCCACCCTGCCATCATGGTAAAGGTTTAGTATGGCAAAGCCAGGTGGGGTTTCACGATAAAACACTTTTCCTGCGGAGCGTTCATTTCCTTCTCCCCACCAAAAGCCGCTTAAAGCCCCGTTACAAAAGTATTTTACTCCGTTATATTCTGCATAGTCGAGCAAATGCATGTGACCGCTGATACATGCTCTTACTTTATCTCTGTGCTTGTAAAAAAGTTGGGCCAGTTTGTCGGCATCAGAATGCTGATCATTGGGATAGAATCTTCCAGTTACGGTTAAAATGGGATAGTGAGACATTAAAAGGGCGTGAGAACCATCAGGCATTTTTTCGAGCCCGTTTTTTAACCAGTTGTATTGTTCATCATCCAGGGTGATTCCGCTATGGTTTCCGTCAAGTATGAAAAAATGCCAGTTTTCTTTGGCAAACCTGTAGTACCGGCCGGGAATTTTCAGGCGTTCAACGACATAATCTTTTCCATACATGGCATCAGCCTGATCGGGTGCAGCCCACCAAATATCGTGGTTACCGATACAACTGTAGATGTTAAAATCATCTGCCATCTGTATCGTTTTATCCCATGCAGCCCATTGTTCTAAAACACGTTCTCGCGTAATATCGTCGTAATCTGCAGCCTGAATTGTATCACCACTGTTTAGAATAAAATCGAATTTGTGTTTGAGAAGCTGTCCAAGGCAAGATCTGAAGCGGTGAGGAACCTCATTTTCTGGATGGATATGAACATCCGTAATATGGGCAACCTGCAGGATTGGTGTTCGTTTTGTTTTCTTGTTATTAATAAGAAATGGTGACAGTGAAAGTGAAGCTGCAGCAAGACTGCTTTTTTTAAACCATGTTTTTCTATCCATGTTCAGTACATAAAAAACATCTTCCCGGAACCCCGGGAAGATGTAAATAATAAGAATATTTATCCGTCAGGAGATTAATTCCATCCGAAAATTTGTGTAAGGTTCGGATTGATTTGCACATGCCTGTCGGGAATTGGCCTGTAGTAATGTTTTGGGTCCTGGAAGGTGCCCATGTCATCCCGCGCGAGAATTACACCATGTGTAACGTGTTCGAGCCAAACCTGTGCATCCGATCCGTATGGGCCTGCACGGTAGTATATCAGCATCTGTCCAAGTTCATTGCGTTCCCTGTCTTCTGATTGCGGGATATTTTCGGTATGCGGAATCAACTTTACGTTTGGAATACCGTCGCCGGTCATATCATATGTGCCAAGTCCCGGAAAATAGATTCCCTTGGGAAGCTCTTCGAGAAGGTGGCCTGCCCGGTAGCGCATTACGTCGAGGAATCGATGCCGTTCATTGAACAGCTCTACCCTGCGCTCCCTTCGTATTTCGAGCAATACCGGTGAATTGATATTTGGATAACGGGCCTGTTGTACAGGATCAACCGGAGGATTGATATTAAGGTGCGGCATTCCGGCACGGTCGCGGAGTTGATTAATGGTGATGTCCAGATCGGCCTGTGTCAGCTCCCCAAGTTCAGTCCTTGCTTCTGCATAGGTGAGCAGAACTTCGGCATAACGCAGAACAGGAACATCAACACTGTTCCGGTAAGATGCACTTGCGTTATTGATAAACCATTTAATGGTATGATAACCGGTAAAGTTCTGGCTCATTTGCTGAATATATGGCTCACCGGCAGTTCCCTGTGCAACCGTACTTGGGTTATGCAGAATCCATCCCGGATAAGCAAAGGATTGTCTGAGCCGGGGGTCTCTGTTTTCGAATTCTTCAACGAACGTTTTTTCCTGCCATCCCGGCTGGCTTGAGTAAAAGCTTCCGTCTGCCATCAGGTAGGTCTGAACCATAGCTTTGGTGTGTGATTGCTCGAAATGGCCGAATCCGGTGCTTCCCCAGCCACTGTTACGTTCACCGTCTATGCTTCTGTTCAGCAGAATCACTTCCGGATTTCCCTGTAAATCGGTGCTGGCAAAAAGGGTGGCATAATCTGCATTCGGGTTGCCTGTGGAGTAGATGGAATAACCGCCATTATCCATCACATATTTAGCCTGATCGCGGGCAATCTGCAGAAAACGCTCATGAGGCAGCCCAAGATAATCATGGTATTTGCGGAAAGTGCCCTCAAAGAGTGCATGGCGGGCCATAAATGTTCTGACGGTCATGTTACTGACGGCTCCAACCGGTACATTTTGGCGTACGTGTTCAGCAGCAAATGCATAATCTTCAAAAACCCTGTCAATCACATATTCCCGTGGATCCCGGGGTTTAAAGAGATCTTCATCATTAGTTCCAAGAACTTTATCATACCAGGGAACATCGCCAAAACGCTGAACCATCTCCATGTAGAAGCGTGCACGGTGAAAGCGGGCTACACCTTCGTAATGGTTAAGTGCTGTTTGTGACAATTCGGCATTTGTAAAATTTTCAAGGAAATAATTGATATTTCGAAGTCTGTTCCAGTTCCATCCGCCGGTAATCTGGCGTGATGTAACATCACTGCGCATGATGGTCATGAATTCAGTATTTCCTGATGTGGTTGCGTCATCCGACTGTTCAATAAATATGGCCGAAAAACCAATCCAGTTGATAAGGCTGTTCAGGTACATATCCAGGTCATCGGCTGAGTTAAAGAAATTCTCCCGGCCGATTTCCGTTTGCGGATTTACATTCAGGAAATTATCGTTACACCCGTGTATAAAAAGGGTTGCGGTAATAATTGCGAGGAATATTGTTAATTTTTTCATAGTGCTATTTCCTAAATATTCCGGTTAAAAATTGACATTTACGCCAAATGAGAACCGGCGCTGGAACGGATAACGGTAACCAAAACCATCATCGGTAATGGCTTCCGGATCGATGATATCGGATACCCCAGACCACTCTGCGAGGTTTTCACCGCTAATATAGATACGAAGGTTTTGAATACCTGCTACACTGGTAAGCTGGCGTGGTAATGTGTACCCAATCGTGAGGTTTTTGAGCCTCAGATACGATGCGTCGAGCAAATAATTGTCATCCGGAATATTGCCCAAACCCGATGTGTTCACATCGCGCTGCCATGCCTGAAGTACCGGAAAACGCGCATTGGTGTTTGCATTAGCCATACCGGATTCTATGTACGCCTGAGAGTGTCTGCTCATCATTTCAGGTGAGTCATCATTCGGACGATAAAAATCCATCAGGTGCCTGTAGCCGCCGGAATAGGGCTGCTGGTAGAAACCCCAGAAGAGATAATGTTGAGGATAAAAATCACGTTTACCAACTCCCTGGAAGAAGACCCGCATATCAAAATTTTTAAATGCGAAATCAAGATTTAAACCAAAGCGGTAGCGTGCCTGTGAATTGCCGATTATGGTGAGGTCGCCGGGATCATCTACCGTATTACCGGTACGCACCATGCCGTCGCCATTCAGGTCGGCAAATTTTGGCCAGCCCGGTACGATAGCGAGTGCGCCCCAGGGAACGATATCGCTTTGGTCAGCATGATTGGCTATTTCATTCTCATCCTGGAATAGTCCGAGGAATCGAAGCCCCCAGATTTCACCGATTTCCTGGCCTTCATAATATTGATTCAGGAAGCGTTCAGGGTTGTCGAATTTGGTGATAAATGAGCGGCTGTCAGCCAGGGTAAACCGGGCGCCGAAGAAGAAGCGGTCGCCAAAAAGCTGGAAATTATCCCGGTAGTGCAGGGCCATTTCCCATCCTTTGGTTTCGAGGTCGGCGGCATTTTCGTTTGGCTCGGCTGTACCAAGTACCGCAGGCAGTTCACGGCCAAGGGTTAACATCCCTTTTGTATCACGTATATAGGTATCGAAGGAGGCCATCAGCCTGTTGCCGAACAGGTCGAGATCCAGGCCAAGGTTTCGTGTAGAAACCTGTTCCCACGAATAATTGGAGGATACCAGAGGCGGGGAGGAGATTTGAAGTGGCCTTGTATTACCAATCAGATAACCGGATGTGTTCGCAGTCATGGAAGGTATGTGCCCAAATTCAGCAACTGACTGGTTTCCAAGTGTTCCATAAGATGCGCGAACTTTAAACATATCCATCCAGTGGAATTGCTCCATGAAGTTTTCCTGGTCAATTCTCCAGGCCACAGATGCAGATGGGAAAAAGCCCCAGCGGCTGTCGCTTGGGAACCGTGAAGAACCATCATAGCGCCCGTTAAATTCGAGAATGTATTTGTCATCGAAAATGTAGTTTACCCTGCCAAAAATGCCCCGAACGGCCCAACCTCTGTATATATCACTCATTTGCGGGTCGCCAAGTGCCAGCGACAGTGATGGGAGGTTGGATGAAATCACATTGCCCCTGTCAGATATCATCTGATAAACATCACTTTTTTCCTGGTTAAACCCGAGAACAGAACTGATCTGATGCCGTTCAAAATCGAGGTTCAGGTTTGAGTATAAGTTGAGTACGTGATAATCATACGTTGTACGATTTCTCCAAACACGTGTATTGCCATGTTCACGGATATCATCCGGCCCATGTCCGATCTGGTATCGCCTCTGGTCCCAATTCCAGTCCCTGAATTCACTTCGAAGTGTAAAATCCGCATTAACAGACAGAATTTGAGGTAAAACGATGGACCGTGCCGTAAAAGTCGTCTGATAATTCTGATACCTGTCATTGGAATCGCCACCCTGTGTAAGTCTTGCTCCAAGGTTACCTACCGGGTTATTCGCCCAGGTTCCATCAGGGTTTTTATCCCAGCCCATAGGTTCGAGATCATAAAACTGCCACATCGTCCAGGTGCCGATATCAAAAGCTGATGGCATGATTCGCTCACTTCTTACAATGTTGGTTCGGTTGCCTACTGTAAGCCAGTTGAATGCATCGTATTCTACGTTACTGCGGATACTCCATCGTTCAAAAGAATCCTGTGCAATTTGCAGGGCACCCACCTGGTCATCAAATGAACCGGAGAGATAAAACCGTGAGCGGTCGGTCATTCCGTCTACACTGAGAGTGTTATTCGTGGAAAGGCCATAATCGGACAGGAAGTAATTTGTCCAGTTCTGGTCGCCCATATATTGCCACTGGCCGGGGTTATTCGGATCAACACGCACAGCAGGGGTACTCGCGGGGTTATCAGACCGCTGACGCGCCCATTCATACATATCATCGCTAAAGTTGATATAGTTCCATGGGGTTGCGCTTGTGCTCATATCCTGCCAGCGCATGTATGTATATGGGTCGGTTACTTTATCGGGAAGTATCGTCGGCCGGTCCCAGGATGCCCGTGAGGAGAGGCTTACGTTAACACCTTCACGTGTACCCCGTTTGGTTTCAATGAGCAATACACCAAATGCAGCCCGGGCACCGTAAATCGCTGCAGAAGAAGCATCTTTCAGTACGGAAATGCTGGCAACATCCATCGGGTCCAGCCGGTTAAGGTCGCGTGTTTCTGCGGGGATGCCGTCAATAATAATGAGCGGCTCACCTCCATTGATCGATGTAAACCCGCGAATATTGATTCTTGGTTCTGTGCCGGGTGCACCTTCGGTATAGTCGATGTTGAGGTTGGGAACCAGCCCCTGGAGGCCCTGTGTTACGTTCGAAATAGATCGTGCTTCTAGCTGTCGCATACTGATCTGATCAACGGCGCCCGACAGGTTTACCCGTCTCTGGGTTCCGAAACCTACAACGACGGCTTCGTCAAGCATGGAGATATCCTGTAAAAGGCGGACATTAACAGTACTCCGGCCATCAATATTTACTTCAAGCCGTTGATAACCTACATAAGAAAATATCAGGGTATTCAGCTCTTCAGGCACCTCAAGACTGTAATATCCATCGATATTTGTTTGCGTTCCAATAATGGAACCCGTAACCTCATCTGAATCTTTTACGATTACATTAACTCCGATCAGGAATTCACCCGTTTCCGCATCGGTTACAGTACCATCTACCGTGATTCTTTGCTGAGCCTCGGTTTTTTCAACCAGAAAAAAAGAGAAGGCTGCAAAAAATACACTCAAGATGGCGGTTCCGGCATAACGGTGCCATTTTAAACGTATTTGTTTTTGCATAGTTGTGATAGGATTTAAGTGATTTTGAGCCAAAAGAATAGTGTTATACAGGAAAAAACAGAGGTTTTCAATATTATTGTTATGAGAATAAATGAAATGAATTCTACATTATACCATTTATTTATTCAGGACAAATTAAAGCTAAGTGCGAATATAACTGATTATCAAATCATTAATTTACCATTAATTTTTTAAACTGAAATTGCAGAGTCTCAAACGCAGGAAAGCAGAAAATCCAGGATCAGAAGCTAAACCATTTCGTTCAATTGTAGTTCTATCGGTTATACTTTTAATTATCGGCGGCATTATAGAGCTGGTTGATACACAGGAAACTCTCTATTGGCCGGGCTACATTGCAATGATCGTGTTTTACGCGATCATTTTCTATATCGGTATATATGCCAATAATTTCAGCCGTTCGAATAATCCGGATGAAATTATTCTGGCTGGGCGGCAATTTCCTCTCTATATCGCTGTTTTTACTATGAGTGCCACATGGATTGGGGGTGGATATATCAACGGTTCTGCCGAATATGCCATGAGTGACGGACTTGCGTGGGTTCAGGCTCCCTGGGGCTATTCGCTAAGTCTCATACTTGGAGGGCTCTTTTTTGCCCGAAAAATGAGGCGATATGAGTTTACTACACTCATCGATCCGTTGCGTCAACGTTTCGGAAAAAAGATGGGTGCTGTTCTGACACTTCCGGCAATCACTGCAGAAATTTTCTGGACAGCGGCCATACTTACAGCCTTGGGTACAACTTTTGGCACTGTTCTTGGACTTGATTTTACAACATCCATCATCCTTTCAGCTATCATTGCAATTATCTATACGGCAATGGGCGGTTTATGGGCTGTTGCACTCACCGATATTTTTCAGCTGATTCTTCTGTTGGGAGGGCTTCTTCTGGTACTGCCATTTGCACTCTCTCATGTGGGCGGACTTGAACTTGCATGGGAAACGTACCAGGAACAGAAAGGCGTTTTTTCAGCACTATTTCCACCTCTTGACGGTTGGCGGTATCCCGAGTGGGGTAACTACTATTGGAACTGGTGGGATTCGATGCTGCTGCTTATCCTTGGAGGAATCCCCTGGCAGGTCTATTTTCAACGGGTTCTTGCCTCAAAAGATGAAAAAACGGCAATGTGGCTCTCCATTTTTGCAGGTATTGTTTGTATCATTGCCGCAGTACCGGCAATCATTATCGGAATCATAGGGGATGTGGTTTCCTGGGAAGCAGTTGGAGCTCCTTACCCTGAAGAACCGGCATTGGTGCTTCCATACGTAATCCGCTATCTGACGAATCCGGTTGTGGCAACCATTGGCCTTGGTGCCATAGCTGCTGCTGTGATGTCGTCGGTTGATTCATCCATTCTTTCAGCTTCATCGATGACATCCTGGAATGTGTATAAACCGCTGCTGAAGCCAAATATTACGAATGAGCAGCTGCTGAAGATGCTGCGCAGGATGATCTGGATTATAGGTATTACAGGAACCTTGCTTGCGCTACAGGTAAAAAGTGTGTACGAACTCTGGTTTCTGTGCAGTGATTTTGTATATGCAATATTATTTCCGCAGCTGGTAACCGCACTTTTTGATAAAAAAGCTAACATGTATGGCTCTGTTGCAGGTTTTGCCGTTTCACTGATTTTACGCCTGGGTGGCGGGGATCCTACTCTTGGAATACCAATCCTTTTCCCCTATCCCATGATTGAAGACGGATTGGTACTGTTTCCGTTTCGTACACTGGCGATGGTTTCAGGCTTGGTAACCATTATGGTAGTTTCGCGGCTCACTCAGCGTGTTTGCAAGCCAAATCCACTCAGGAAAGAGGGCGTACAGGCATAAATATTTTACAGCATCCGGGCCACAGGTATCCCTTATATAACGTGAGTTCGATATAAAATCCTTGAATTTGGCAATCAGGAAGTCCCCTCCTTTTCAAGGAGGGGATTTAGGGGTGATTGAAACGGGTTTTTTGAGTCATATTTGAGCTTAAATACCTAATG
>PWLN01000363.1 GCA_003559375.1 Balneolaceae bacterium
GAAATCTGCGATGAAACCGGCCTTCTGATGATTGTGGATGAAACGATGACCGGAATGGGACGCACCGGAAAATTCCTGGCCACGGAGCACTATGACATTGTACCGGATATCATTGTAATGGGCAAGGCACTGGGAATGTACTGCCCCTTGTCGGCCTGCATTCTCTCGGAAAAAGGGGCGGCTGTGTTTGATGATAATATATTTGGCCACGGCCAGAGCTACTCGGGACACGCCCTTGCCTGCCGGGCAGCGCTCGCAACCATTGAAGTGATTGAACAGGAAGGGCTGCTGGAGCATACCCGAAAAATGGGGAAGTATCTTGAAGCTCAACTCAACGAACTGCGTGAAAAGCATCCGTCGGTCGGAGAAGTACGCGGAATCGGCCTGATGTGGACTCTGGAACTGGTAAAGAACCGCGAAACAAGAGAACCCATTCGCAGCGCTGCACAAAAATACAGCGATAACCCGGTAAAACAACTTGCCGATTACCTGCTGAAAGAAAAAAACATTTATGTTCCGGGCGACAAATTCGGCCTGTGGATCACCCCTCCCCTTATAGTAACCAAAGAAGAGATCGATTACCTGATACAAAGTTTTGATGAGGCATTGTGGGTAACGGATGGCTATTCACAATAATAGTGAGTCAAGCGAAATTTTCGGTAGTAAATTTAGGTAATAAAACTTTTTTGAATAAAGATACTTCTTTTGTTAGTTACAAATGCACCATGCAGAGAGCAAGTTTATTTCCATGGTTTTATGTATTTGATTAATCAGGATAATGTACAATAGTCTTTTCGTTTTAAATACATTATCTCATGATTATCTCCTAAAAAAAGGATAACCAAAAATGTATGAAGAGGAAGGATAATGGCTAAAAAATCAAATATCCCGACCAAGGCAGGCCTTAAAAAAGGATCGGAGGGCAAAAACGTAGCAGCTGTAAATAACTACCTGAAAGAGAATGGTTACATTCAATCTGATGTACTGAAAAAGGCAGGATTACGAACTGTAATTGCACAGCCGGAACCGAAGAATCCGGAAAAATTTGATGATAACACTGAAAAAGCATTACGATTATTTCAGCAATTCGTAGGGCTACCTGAAACCGGTGAACTGGATCAGCCAACGCTGGATAAGATGCAACAAGACCGGTGTGGTGTTGCAGATATGGTTCCGGAACTTAAAGATGGAAAAATTCCATCAAGTTATGTTTTATCAGGCTGTAAATGGGATACCAACCATCTGCGTTATGCATTTGAAAATTTTGCAAATGACCTTACTCAAAATGAAGTTCGAAACGCTTTCAATATGGCATTTGGGCTATGGTCAGCCGTCACACCTTTAACATTTTCAGAAGTGGGTGTAAATGATAACCCTGAAATGCTGATCCGCTTTGGAACCGGGAATCATGGCGGTTGCCCATTTCCATTTCAGACTAATACTCCTCTTGCTCATAATTTTTATCCGCCTACATGCGGGGGCGGCCATGCCGGCAATGGTCACTATAATGAATCATTTACTTGGTCGGTCGATTCACCGCCTTCAAACATTGACCTTGTAACAGTCGCAGCTCACGAAATTGGACATGGATTAGGCCTTGCACATTCAACTGTGCAGGATGCGCTTATGTATCCTTATTACGGTGGTGAGCACCGCTATCTGCACCAGGATGATATTGATGGCATACAGGCGATCTACGGTGCGGCCGAATGGCATCACAATAAGAAAGTGCAGCGTGTATATACTTCACATCACAGTGATAATTGCTGGGCTTTTATCCAGGGAATTGGCTGGCGCAAAATAAAACCGGGAACTGTTGATGGAACCACAAATATGTTTATTGCGCTAAGTGCTGCCCGGGCAACCGACAGACCAGTAAGTGTTTACATCGAAAACAATACAATTCAAATTATGTACTTATAGGAGGATAGAAATGGCTTCATATAATAATGTCAGTATACTTCGTACTTATTGTTCACACCATTCACAGAATTGCTGGGCATTTCTGCAAGGAGTGGGTTGGCGCAAAATTGGGACACTTTCAGTTGATGGAACAACCAATGTGCATGTGGCTCTCGTAGCGGCTCGTGCTAACGGAATAAATGCGTCTGTTACTACAAATGCTGCAGACGATCGAATTGAGATCGTTTACGTGTAGTTGGTCGTTTATTACTTGAAACTCATGTGTTAATTTTAAACACTTACTTTATATACCTGAAGGAGGTTTATCGTGAATTCAGAAATTGTAATCAAAATCACTTCGCAAGGTGTAACACAATCCAGTGCAATTGCTTCACATCAGGAATCGGACATTCCTGTTCCAGATCCTGAGATGGGAGTATCCATTCAGGAAATTGCGACATCTGCAGATACTGTTCCATCTCCCGAAGATAACCTTGGTTTTTTGGGTGAAAGTGCAGCAAGCCCCCCATCTCCTGTATCCGGCGATCTTTCTGCTATGGATGCGGATGGCGGCAGCCTTCCGGAACCGGTTTCGCTGGGTGAAATCGAAAAGTTGGGTTCATCATCAGTTAAGAGTGCATCAGTGTCAGATGATACCAAACCTCCGGAACCTGTTGATTAATCGGTGTAACCACAATTCTTGTTGGGGTTCACCGTTAATTCTGAATCAGTACAGAAGCACAAATACCTGAGGTTGGATATGTCCGGAGTTGATTCACATCAAACTATAGCGCAGCTGCAGTCCATTTTGATGAGGAGTGTTCTCAATCAGCAACCTCTTCCCGGACAAACTGCGCCAATCCGGTTTCCGGATTTGGCATTTATATTGGAGGCGGCCACAGTACTGGTGTCTGATGAAAATGTGCCGGATGAATTTGATGCGAAAGGTTTGGGTAAACCTGTGGAGATCATACCGGAGCAGGAAATCCGCCGGAAAGCAGCAGCTAAGGGAGATATGCCATATGTTTACTTTCAACCTGCTGAACAGACTGAGAAAGAGGTGCGCCTTGTAATGGAAGTCAGAATGGCCCCGAAAGAACCTCATATAGAGCCATTGGGTCTTGGAGCAATAAGCACCACTTTTGTTCGGATTGATCATGGAGACTGGCAAGTGATCAGTACACCGATGGTCATCGCTATGTAAGATAAAACCGGATCCTGGTTATCCTGTGCCACATTTTCGCTGGCTTGATCTTTATGTGTAAATGATCATTTACGACAATTTTGATCCGTTGATAGATAATCAGTCTTGTCTGAATTCAAGCCTGAGGTTACCTTCTGCAATATTCAATATGTACGTGTAGCGACCCGGGCCCAGGATTTCTTCCTCCAAATAATCAAAAGGCTGTAAAAGATATACATCATTCCCTGCCACCACTTCAACCCGCCCATAACGATAAGCATTCACCACCTTTTTGTAATCACTGGTTTGGCCTGATACTACATCGCTGTAAACCACACCTGATTCGGGGTAGCTGATTTTCACAGAACTGAAGTCTGTCTCACTTATATTCTCAATACGAAGAAATATATCATCTGTCTTATCAACTGATTCATGGAGTTCACACATTCCAAATGCAAAGACTGCGTATAATGAAATGAATACAGAAAAAGAATGCATCCACCTTTGCTTTTAGGTTATTGATTAACATGTTTTTATTATTATGTTAAAGTATAAAATGTGCATTTCAAATGTTAGATCTAGTTGTCATTAAAATGATATACTTTAAAACCAATGGCAAGATTATGTACTTTCAAGTGTAGCTTTTGATTTCAAAATTTGGCTAAAACATTGACAATTTTACACCATAAGTGTATATTTATATTAGCCCTGCAAGTTGCGAAGTCTCAAGTGCCACTTGAGATTCGAAAGATTTTCATAGCAACTGTGGGGCTATTTTTTTGTATTTGCGTCATTTTTTCTAAACGTGTTTGGTATAAATAACCAATGCCTGTAAGGATGATTCCAATAAGCTTGTACATCGCCTTTAGTACCTTTAGTGATCCCAATGTTAAAATTTGGGTATATTTTTCGAATCCGTTGGTTAATGAATTTGTAAAGCTTTTTTTTAGCTATCGTACGTTTCCCTCTCGTTCTGCTACCTACCGGTTTTATTTTGTGTAAGTCGTTTAATCTAAATTGAATTGCTCCCAAAACAATATCCACACACTGTAACAATACATGATTGTGAGATTTTACCTCAGCTATTTGATTATCAGGAATAAAAATTCGCAACCTTCTAAATTGGGATGATTTTTCCAGGCTTGAAATATGTGATATGAATTGTGCTGATTTTTCTTTTGTGTCAGGAAGGCGGTCAAAATAAATTCGGAGTTTTAAGGGTGCTCGATTTGGATTCGAATATTTTAGTCCAAATGCATGCTTGATAAACTGATAATACAAAAGGAAGTATTCATACTCGTAATGATACTGATCTAATGCTAAAGCTTCGTATCGATTTTGAGTAAACATAATTCGAACCTTAATAAGGTCATTTTCAACAAGATCAAAAAATTCATCCATTACTGCTTTATACTTGTCGAGATAATTGACAGTAACTTTTTGCCACTTAATTTCTTGATAAAGATTATGGTTTAATTTCACATTGATTAAGCGTTCGATAGTTTGAAGTAAATGCTCAGAACTTACCAAGAGCCCACCGTAAAAGTTAGAATAATATCTACCTCTAACCACGGATTCATCTGCGTAGATTATATATTCTTTTGACATGCGTAGAGTTACAGTTTGATGATGATAATTACACATCAAACTAATATTTAATTCAATTCCTTACAGTTTTTTTAATTTTCCACGCATCGTTTTTAGACAGTTAGTTGGAATAATCCCGATCAATAATCCTTCTGAAGACAATAGAGATGGTTATTTACTTTGTGTACTGGTTAAATTGTTGGGCCAAAGTGTATACACAATTTGAAAGGATGCTGTGTGATTAATTATTTAGTTAGATAGCTCAAGCCAACTCAATTTAATTTTATGCCTAAATTGCACTTTTTTCATATCCTGAAAATCAGAATCATTTATACTTTCACTTCCCATTTTCAAACCTTATTCTTTAGAGTACCTGAGTTTTTTATGACTAATCTGATCGATGGGACGATTGAATGAAGTTTGAAGCAAAAACCGTACGCAATACCATCAATAAAGCTTTTTTAAAAGAGCCTGTTCAAAGGGTATTGTTTGAGGAATTCAAGCAGATACTGGAAC
>PWLN01000413.1 GCA_003559375.1 Balneolaceae bacterium
CTGCCTTGCAGGTCGCCTGATATTGAAAAGGTTGCAGAACCTTCACGGTCATCATCTGCCGATGTGGAATTGTCGGAACAGGAGGACATCATGCACAATGTTGTAATCAGTATGATTGTAGTAAGTATTCTTATTTTCATTTTTTTGCAGTGTTTAGATTTGATTATGTATGCGTAAAAAAAAGAAACTCTATATCATCTAATCGTAGACTACCACAACCGGGGCTATAAATTCCCCCTCCTTTACAGTTATCTCTCCAAATGCCGTTCCCTCTTGAAAAGTTGCTGCAGTGAATTCAAAGCTTCCTGTGGCTGTATCGCCATCAAGTTCTGTTATTTCAAGTTTTCCGCTATAACCTTCAATAGTTCGATAATCAGTGCCAATTAAATCTGCATTTATATGTGTATAGTCTGCATATCCCCCAATTTCATGCCAAACTCCAAGATCAAACACTGATAAAGGTATAGCTTCATTTTGTAATTCCACCGCGATGTCAATTCTGAATACTCGATTTCCAACTCTATTATCATCAATGATTGTTAGGTAAAGAATATAAAATATTTCTTCAGACAGAGGAGATTCTTCAACAAGGATTATGATTTCAGCATTACCGGTCATTTTGCCTTCAACTTCGCCGGATACTTCAAATTTAGAATCCCCAATACCAAGTTCATCATTCGGGTCATTTTCAAAAGATGTATCCGAAGGATTATCTGAACAGCCTCCTGCAAAGCTGTATAAAATAATGATGGAGAACAGCTTGATTAAAGTTTTCATATGCACAAATGATATTGAAATGTTTCACATTTAAGTATAAATGCGTATTCAATAAGAAAGTTGTGTCAACCATTTTTTGGCTAAATGGTTTAATTCCGATAAATTATTATCTGATATGCACAGCCTGTTCGGCACTTCTTGGGCTCTCTCGGTCTCCTGCTATCACTGAAACCGAGTACCAGTAGAGTACACCGCTTGTAATCTGTGTATCTGTAAAGGTGGTATCATCAGAACCGATTCGCCCCAGCCTTACCGCTTCGTCCTGCCCTCTTAATCTCCGGTAGACATAATAACCGGTTACATTCTCCTGATGGGTTCTGTTCCATTGCAGTTCTGCTCTCCCGTTAATATAGCGTGCTGTAACCTGGCCAGGAGCGGTAAGAGCTGGTGTACTTGTACTAAAAACGGCAAAGGATGATAGTGAACTTTCAACTCCAAAAAGGTCAACAGATGTAAGTGCATACGTGTAGGATTCTCCGGGGCGTACATCGATATCAACATATCCCGTTGAACGAAGGGGCTCTTTTGTGAGTCGCAGCAATCCGGTAATTTCTTCAGGATGTGTTCCGGAAACCGGTTCTGCGATCTGCGAGTCGCTACGATACAGGTGGTATCCTGTTACAGCTCCGTCTCTTCTGCTCACATCACGCCAGGATAGCACAATCCGGTTTTGTTCTCCATATCCCGAGATTCCAACCGGAGCGGCTGGCAACACTTCCCGATGTGGCCGGATCACAACCATGTTTGACATGTGACTTTCCAACATGTTGTGATTGAGTGCTTTTACTCCATAGACGTAATTTGTACGTCCATCCAGAATCTCCGAATCGTCCAAAAAAGTGGTTTCGCCGGTTATTGCCCTGGATATCACTTCCATGGAATCTTCAGCGCTGGTGCTGCGATATACATAATATGCAAACAGATCGGCTTCTTCTACTGGATTCCATGTGAGCCGGATCTGCTCCCCCTCGTGTATGGCTTGCAGGCCCGAAGGTACCATGGGCGGCTGACTAACATTCTCAAATACCGCACTTGCAACACTTGAGGGAAGATCCAGGTCATTACGAACAGTTACGACTCTGAATTGATAATAGTAGGTAAGATTTGGGACAATTCTTGTATCCGTGAATCCAGTTGAGGTAACAGCGAGTGTATCGAGTACGACATAGCTGTGGCGGGCATCACGGGAACGGCTTACCTCTATACCAACCAGGTAAGGCTTGTTCGGCAGCGGATTCCATGAAAGATGAATACCAGAGGCATTGGGTTGGCTGGTAACCCTACCCATTAGAGGAATGTTGTCAAAATCAACGGATATGACCATTAGGGTATCAGATCTGGGGCCACTGTTACCAAACAGGTCCAGCGGCTCAATAAAGGCCCGGTACGCTCTTTCAGGTTCGGCCGGGAACTCCCAATTGTATATGATCAAGCTATCGGTTCGCTGGGCCATAATGAGTTCATCCAGTTGTGTATATTCGTTATGAATGCCTTCCTGCAGAAACACCCTTGCAAACGCCACATCGGGTGAGGCCTCAGCATCAGCAACCCATGTGCCGCCAATCATGTCATCTCTTTCAAGCTGTTTAACAGATACCGGGGGGCTGATTGATGGTTTCCACCCTACAAGGGAAGTACCTGAATGTATTAGTTCGGACAGGCTATCATCATCCATTAAATACCTGACTTCATATTCTATAACCGTACCGGTATTAAGCTCCAGCGTATGTTCATCAAAAAAAGCAAATCCCATCGCTCTCCATAGATCAGGAATTATGGCGTAGAAACCCCAATGTTCCAGATTTCTCATTTCAGAAACTTGTGCCCACAGATCAGCTACATTTTCCATTTCAAAATCAAGAGCTAACTGCTCTGCAAGATCAGCTCCGCCACGGTTTGTAAATTCAATCCAGCTTGACGGCATTTGCACCTTAGCCACTTCGGTGAACTCCGTTTCATCACCTGATTTTCGATACACGATTGCAGCTACTTTGCCATTATCCGGATATTCATCTGAAAATACGGTCTCTGCTATAAATACAACCATACCTTCCGGTGTCCAGCGAACAAGTGGTGAATCACTTTGAGCATACAGATTACTATTTGCAATAAAGCACGTAGAAATTATAATTAAATACTTAAATATTTTATACATACGTATTATTTATTAACTAATCACCAAGATTAAATGAAATTTGCAAAGGCCGGCTGCGTCCTGAATTATAATCAACTGCGATTGCACCTGAAGCGCATCCTCTAACTCCACCCCAACAAACTCTATTTTCGCAACCTGATCCGCACGTGCCTAAATACCCCAATAATCGAGCAGAAGCACCGCCCCCCGCCTGCCACGTACCATTTATGTAACTTCCCGAAATATGAAATCCAACTTCAAGCTCAACTCCTGCAATCATTTGCTTCGCTACGGTCAACCAACCGCCACCGGCAATATTACTTCCTATAAAAAGCCCATAGTTTCCACCCGCCAGATCAATATTTAACTGGCATCGTGATACAAACAGGAAATACCCGCATGCACTTCCAATTTCTGCACCAAGAATTGTTAAAGTAGCGCATCGTGCGTCTTCTCTTTCAACACCAATTCGCACACCAACGTCGAGATGAAGGCCACTAATTCTGCCACCAGTCACAAAATCAGACCTTACAAAACTGGTATAATTCATATAGTTTGGCTCATTTGCAGGAATATTCCAGCCTGCTAAAATGTTGGCATTCCCATCGAATAAGCCAAGCAGTTCGGCTTCTACCCGCACCCCAATCAGCCAGTAGAAGGGATCGCCCGATACCACGAACAGCACTCCGGCTTCGGCAGTGGTATTGATCCTTTCAAGTGCGCTGAAGTTGAGCTCTGCCCCGATCGAGAAATAACGGTTGGGAAAGTCGATGGTGAGGTGTGCTTCGGCAAGGGTCTCTTCAATCACTGTAACATTGGCAAATCCCTGGATAACAGGTCCGGCACTAAAGGTAACTTCCAGCGGGTTGATCGATACAACCTCACCTGTGCCCGGCGCAATCTCCACCACACCCGACAT
This sequence comes from Balneolaceae bacterium, assembly GCA_003559375.1. Classification (GTDB taxonomy): domain Bacteria; phylum Bacteroidota; class Rhodothermia; order Balneolales; family Balneolaceae; genus Rhodohalobacter. The sequence goes on from PWLN01000413.1 coordinate 3,831, forward strand.
GGTTACACTAAAACCGTTATTATATGTAAAACCTCCTCCAATCTGTGTGATAAAAAAACTGCCCACGGGAATGGGGCCAACACCTGCCTGGAAACTTGCCCCAAAGGATGATGGCCCATCGTAAAAGAAATCGATTCTTTCGTTGATTGGTGTTCCATTAATTCTTAGCAGTCCGGCTCCGGAAAATCCTGTTGCTGTTAAGCCCAGCCCGATAGCCGCGATACCGATTGAAGCGATGTCGAATCCAAGTTCCATTTCATCGAAGGCGACGGGTTGATTGGGACGATATGTAAGCCCGCCTGCCTGAGCTGTGATAAATGGAATTCCCTTCAAAGCGAACTGGCCGTTTACTTTAATTGCTGGATTAGACGTATTCTGAAACCCAATACCCGTAACGTTTAATTCAGCAAGGCCAAAAAAATCAGCTTTAAAGTTTGCGGCTAAGTTGGCATTAAACTGTCCATCGGTTCGAACCAGAAACTCACGAAATTTCAGTTTCCTATCCAGCCTTTGCAGCTCCATTTGTGCGCCACCCATTAAATAATAAATAGACTGTCCGGCTACTCTTCCGAAAGTAATTTCTTTGCCTGGAAGGGGTGTTATTCTTGTGATTCCCATTACATCAATCCCATCTGCAGGGAACTGAAACTGTCCGCCATGCAATTGTCCGGCTGAGATTGCAAGCTGAGAAAAAGTTACATTTGACACAGCAGATCCGGGTATACTTAACAGCAATGCCCCGCCCATCAGAAGTCCAATTTCGGTTATACCGGCTGAATTCAGTACCATCTCCCACTCGGCAAGTGCCAGCCTGGGATTAGGGTCAAGTGCAATAGACGCTTCTCTTATTGTACCGTCTATGCCTATCCACAATTTTTCAAGCGTAAGGGACCCATCATCAAGAAGCGGTATTCCTGCTAATTGTATATCACCCTGCATATGAAAGCCATCCTTGCGGAGCACACTCTCGTTCAGGTTCAGGTCAATATTAAACCCAAAAAGTGAGAATGACCGGCTGGCTGATCCAAATGAAAACTCAAAATCAGGGATTCCCACATCAGGAAACGGGAACGACCCATCACTTGTGAGAACTACTAATTCGGTTGCTCCAAGCTCATTTGGCAGGTTATCCGTATTTGGCAGGGATAGATGTTCCTCAGTTTCTTTGTCCCACACCCATCCTGTTGCTGCAGTAAATGTTGTTGCATAATCAATTTGAACTGTCCCGGAAACATAACCGATGGATGAAAAGAGCTGTCTTGGGCGTACAGTTATTCCGTCATCATTCGAAATGGTGAGATGCAGAAAGTCAAACACTTTTGCCCGGAAGGATGTCCTGTCTGTAACGACTTCGCC
>PWLN01000458.1 GCA_003559375.1 Balneolaceae bacterium
TGAACTGATGTCAACCATTGAAATAGGAAATTACGGTGATCTGACCGGTGCCGTTACGCTGATTTCACCTGCATTTGCAAATGTAAGGTTTACAATAACTTCATCACCCTCCAAAAGAGCGTTTTTCAATTGCATCAGCATAATATGAAGGCCACCTGGTTCCATGCTGGTTATACCCCTGCCAGGGAAATATGGCTCTTCTGCCTCACGCATTCCCATCATCCCATCCCCCCGGTCGAATGTCTCATGAAGTTCTGTTAACCCGGCTATGGGTGATGAGAGGGCAATGAGTGTATCGGTTTCCGCAGATCCATTCAGCACATTCAAATAAACAGCAGTTACGCCATTTTCCCGTCCCGGCCTCGCCCATGCTCCTTCAACGGCAATGCCATCGTCAGGCAAAACATACTCGGCAGTCCGAGTCTGATTTTGTTCACTGTTACATGATATTACAGACAAAAATGCGATTAGAAGAAAAGATGGGATGTAGAGGTGAAATAAGTTCATAATTTTTCAAGATCTTCAATGATAATGTGAACCGGTGTCATGCTGCCGCCATAATCAAAAATCAAACGGGATCTTTGATCAATAAGCAGGATTTTATCAGAGTGATTAATAAAATACATTCGGTCTCCGCTTTCAAGCTCACGTGAGTACGATTCCTGAGTACGAACACTCACTCTCTGCATAAATTCGTCTATAGTTTCCGGATCGGCCGTTAAAAACTGAAAAGGTGGCTTATCCATATCAAAAGCCCTGGCATAGGTTTTTAATACTTCCGGAGTATCCCTTTCCGGATCGAAAGTCACCAATGCAAATTGAGTATCACCCGGATTGGACATTTCTTCATAAACTTTTCCAACGTTAGCAGTAATAAATGAACAGATGTCGGGGCAATGAGTATATATAAATCCCATTATGAGCGGTGCTCCCTGAAAATCGTCCGGGAAAATGACTGTTTCACCATTTTGATTAATAAGCTCAAACGACACATCCGAATAATCATCAAGTGCGGGTTTATCGCAAGAGATAATTAAAAGAGATAAAATAATTGCAGAAAAAATGATTTGTTTGAATTTTAAATACAAAACTTCGATAAATCTATTTGTGGGGTTTTAACACGAATCTATTGTCATCATAAAGGTTAGTATCTAACGACTATGTTCAGCAATATTTGTTCATAAATTTGATTTTCATATAGCAGTTTTGTCATCAAAACCGCATAATTAATCAATAGAATGCTAAACGAATTTTATGAAGACTCTATGAAAGTCAGAATAACGGAAACTGCTAAAACTTAATTTCCAATCATAATGCAAAAAATATTAAAAACAGTTAAAAACAGATAATAATATCGGAAAATATTGGTTTATTTTACTTCGGTTCACCAGCCATGCCATTCAAACAATCGAAAATAATACTATAGTAAGGTTAGACGATGTAAATTAAACTATTCTGATGAGAAAGAAGTTATTTATCGTTGAAGTTTACTTAAAAATATCTGAATAACAGTTTAATTTTTTTCTGAAGATCTGCTACTCAATTTTTAAATTTTACATTGTGAGCATTTTGGTATCAACCTGTTGTCGTAATATTGTCTCCAGGATCTTCTGCCTGTTATTTTTCATTTTTATTGTATCAGGTATATATTGTGATATATCTGCGCAGCAGGCAGATAGGGAAGATTTGGTTTGGAGGGTTACCTTTGAAGGTAATGAGGAGTACAGAGATATGATATTGAGGCAAATTGTTGCCACTACCAAGCCACGGTTTTTTCGGAAATTTTTTGGAAGAACAAGTGAATTTGTACTGAACGAAACAGAGATCCGCAGGGATGTAGTACGGATTCAACGCTTCTATGAGAGACGTGGATTTCACAATGTGAGTGTGCGGCATGAAATCAGTGAATTGAGAATGCCATGGAGGAAAGAGGTAACTTTCCATATCAGGGAGAATAATCCGATACGAATTGTATCAAGTGAAATCGTATTTGATGCTCCAGAACAAACAATTGCTGAAATTCGTGAAGAAAGGGATTTCATCCGTGCTGCAGAAAGACACGAATACAGGGAAGGTAGGCGTTACGAGCTCATCAGGATTCCTGATGTTGAAGGGCGATTTCGGCAGGTTATGGAAAATCTTGGTTATGCATGGCCGGAAATTGAAATCAACGCGGAGGTAGATTCGGTTGCAAATACCGCTGACATACAGATATTGATCCGGCCAAACACAAAAACATTTTTTTCTGAATTTATCATTGAGGGTGATTTATCTGTTCCAGACAGGGTTTTAACACGCCATACGGATATCAATATTGGTGATGTATATAGCCGCAGACAAATGCAGACGTCACAAAGAGCCATTTTTAACCATCATTTATTCCGTTTTGCAACAATCACCTTGCCTGAACAGGAACAAGATTCTACCCTCACAGCATTGATCAGGGTACGTGAATACCCAAAAAGAACTATTCAGGCTTCAATCGGAGTTGGACGTGAGGAAATAGTGCGCGGTCAGCTTGCATGGCAACACCGGAATATTAGCGGTACCGGTCACCGCTATGGCGCAGGTTTGAGGGCATCATTTATTGAACAACATGTGAGTACAGATTATCTGATTCCCTATGTTTTCAATTCCAGGAGTATCAGTGTAACCTCACTATACGGTATGCACAAACTTGATCCTGCATTTGAATTATTACAAGTAGGTTTAAACAGCAGCCTCATCTACAGAATAGAGCGCAATAAAACGGCTACCCTGTCCTATCAATATTCATTCAACGAAGAAATAAGCAGAACACAGGATGCAAGGCTTCCGCGATTTTTTCGGAATTATAATGTTTCTTCTTTAACCCTCTCAGGCTACTATAGCCAGGGGTTTTCGCGTGAACCCAGTGGATGGGTTATCCAGCCATCGGTCGAATTTTCCGGAACCTTTAAAGAGTCGGATTTCAGGTTTCAAAAAGTAAACCTTGATGTTCGCAGGTTTACACTTTTGTCTAATACCACAACCCTCGCAAAAAGAGTAAATAGCGGCATCATCTTTTATAATGAGAAAGAGAATCTGCCTGGCAATATCCTTTTTTACACGGGGGGTACGAATTCGGTTCGAGGCTGGTACAGGTCGAGATTGGGGCCGAGTGTTCCTGTTTTTGATGGAGCCGGGAATTTTGCGAGGTATGTGCCAACCGGAGGCCGTGCCGCAATGAACTTCAATGTAGAATTGAGACAGAGTTTTGGGAATGTAATTCCCAACTTTGGATTGGCTGCATTTTTAGACGGGGGACAGGTTTGGCAAAACATTAGATCTCTGGACGAACGTCCTGTTCAGTTTGGCGCCGGAGGAGGTATTCGATATCAGTCACCCATTGGCCCGGTTCGGGTGGATTTCGCATATAAACTCAACCCAACAGATGAGGATCTGAATATTTTTGATGGCGTTGATTATGGGTCGCGTTGGAGCAGAGTTGGTATTCACTTCAGTATTGGCCAGGCATTCTAATGAAAAATAGATCAAAAAGAAAATTTTGGGTAATATCGGCAGCGCTACTGCTGTTTTTTATCATCCTGATAGCAGGTGGCAGAGTTGCATTGAAAAGCAATTGGCTGTTTGATATTGTACGTGATATCGCTGTAAATCAGGCTAATCAACAGCTAAACGGAACAGTATTCATTGAAAGCATCAGGGGGGATCTGCTTAATGGTTTCGTTGTGCATAATATTGAAATTACAGGAGATGATGAATCACAGATCGCTGAAATTGATTCGATTGCAATAAATTATACATTGTCTTCATTGATTCGCCCACCGTATACAGTCGACACAATAAATCTATACGGTACAACCATATGGGCTACACAATATGAAGATTCTTCATGGAATCTGCAGAATCTGATTGGTGAATTTGATGAGCCTGAAGAAGAGCCAGAACCTATTTTTTGGGCTGTAAATCAAATCGATATTCAGGATATGAATGTCAGGGTTCGATCCGATTTTCTTCTGCCTGATGGTTTTATGAATGTAAATAATCTGAATGCATCTGTATCCGGAGGAATCCTTGAGGATGGTTATTTTGCAAATCTCGAATCACTTGAACTTCAACTCGAAGAAGGACGGCTGCCTGAAAAAGTTGAATTTTATTTGTCAGCAGGAGGTAACGAAGAAAAATTTACACTTGAATCTCTTGTAGTGCAGACTGGAAGAACCATACTGAGTGCATCAGCGAGCTATGAACAGCCCGGAAAGTTCAATCAATCACTGGAATTGTTTCCTCTTTCCTGGCGGGATCTGATTTTATATGCAGATGATTTACCTCTCCGACAGGATCTGTCGATACAATTAGGTATTGAAGGAACATTGGATGCCTTTGAATTACGATTCAATGCATCAGCCACGGGCATGGATAAAACGGAACTGAAAGCAGGTTTTCAAATCCTTGACGAACCGGCACTTAAAAAGCTCGATCTTCAGATGAACAATCTGAATCTCCCCCTTTTAACTGGTTTGGACAACCTTCCTCATTTCAAACTTATATCATTCGCGGGAAAGGGCGATATTAAATTTGAAAATCTTGAAAATGCTTTATTTCACGGAAAGCTTACGGTTGAGCAGACAAATTTTGAGCCATACAAGCTGGACCGGCTAACATCTGATCTCACTTTAGAGAACGGAGAGTTGGAATTGAATACTGTTTTAGTTCATCACGGAGAGTCAATAAACCTGAATTTGACAGCAAGCCGGTTTTTGGAAGAAGTACCTGAATGGCAGGCTTCACTCAATGCAGGAAATGTGAACCTTGCCAATTGGGCAGCTGATGAAGACTTAGACAGCGAATTAAATTTGAACCTTCAAATCAATGGTTCAGGATTGGACCCTGAACAATTTCAGGCAAGTATAACAGCCATAATTGAGGGAAACCGGTTTGGCAGCCAGAAATTTTCGCGATTCAGTTTTGATGCATTAGTGGATCCGCAGAATCTATCAGGAGATCTCGCTTTTCAGCTACATCGTGGATTAATAGAGATAAAATTCAGTGCAGTAAACTGGCAGGATATACCCGGGTATCTCTTTGAACTTCAAATCACAGAATTTGATTTGGCTGAGATTGAAGGACTCGATGTTTTCCAGACACGCCTCAATGGAAGTCTGCGTGGAGAAGGGCGTTCATTTGATACTGAAACACTCTATCTGGCTGCAGAAATGGCCTTTGATTCCAGCATTGTGAATAATGAAATCATAGATGTTTTCAGGGCCAATTTAAAAATTGAGGATGAATTTATTTTTGTAGACAATGGCATGCTTCGAAGCCCCATAGCAGACGCTGAACTGAGTATCCGTCAGCATATATCAGATTTTCTGAATCTTGATAACCGATTGCAGTTTGATGCGAGAATCAAAGATCTCTATCCGATAAAACCACTAATTGGTGTGGATGAACTCAATGCAACAGGTGTAATAAGAGGTAACATTGCCCGGAATAATAACGGTATCCTCAAATTTGATGGCTACGCAGATTTTGACGACATCATGGTTGATACACTCTTCAGCAGTACAAAAGCAATTGGTTCAGCACAGTTATTGTTACAGGAAATTCCCGAATTATCTTTAGATCTTTCTTTCAGTGAACCATCAGTACTAAATGTCGGGGTTCAGGATGTGAAAATACACACCACCGCTAAACTGGAAGACAACCAAACAACCGGTTTACTGAATTTTCAGGTATTGAATGGTAATTTGAGCTCAATTATCCATGAAGGAGAGTTTTTCGTTGATTCAACTCAATCCATTTTGAATACAACCGGTTTAACTCTTTCTGCCAGGCAAAAAACCCTTTCATTAATTCAGCCATTTGAATTATCGTACAAGGATAATATAATGCGAATGGATACACTTGTGGTAACTTCCGGTAATGAAGATGCGTATCTCAGGCTTTGGATACCACATTTAGACAGTACTTACCAGAAAATCGGAGTGGCAACTAAAAACCTCAATTTAGGTGAATTGCAGGAAGTAATATTGGAAGAGAGTTTACTTGAAGGGTTAATGTCGGGGTATCTTGAAGTAACAAATTCATCAGATAATCTGAAGCTGAGTTCTTCCATTCAATTTTTTGAAATAGGATATGAAGGAACCAGGCTGGATTCACTTCAACTCAATGCCTTTATTGCAGATGAATGGCTTGATCTGGACCTGAACGGATGGAATGAAGATAATAAACTGATAGAAGGGCATCTAAGAGTACCCTTTATTGCAGGTGACCCGGCAACGTTTGATGATCGATTTTTTGAGCGTGAAATCAGTGGCAAGTTTCAGTTGTATCAATCATCACTGGAATATTGGCTCGGGTTTATCCCTGGGAACGCAGCTCAACAGACTGCTGGAAACATAACCATAGATGCTGAATTGAACGGGGTTGCAGGCAGTCCGGAACTGACAGGCACCCTGGAAGTTGAACAGGGTTTGTTTTCCGGAATCAGAGTAGAAAAGGTGGGTATTGACCTTAACTATCTTCATGATGAAGGAAATATCGATTTATCAGGTAGTGTGACAAAAGACCAAAGGCACATACTTTCATTTCAGGCGGTATTGCCATTTCTTGTTGATCTGAGACAAACCAAGATCAATGTACCCTCAGATGAAGATGACCTGTTTATGAGTATCAAAACAAATGATTTTGATATTGCTCTCTTTAAGAGTTATGTAGATCAGGAGTTGTTAAGAAGTATCGCCGGGAGGCTTGACGGAGATGTTACCATTACCGGTAATATGGCAAACCCTGTAATGAACGGAGAAATGAGGCTAAATCGGGGTAACATCCGGGTGGTTCCAGCGGGTATTACTCTCAGTGAGATGGCAGCGAGTATTCTTTTTGAGCCGGATAGAGTGGTACTCAGCCAGTTTACCACACGAAGCGGTCCAGGCAGATTAAGGGCAGTTGGATCAGTAGAACTGGATGCGTTACAGCCGGGAAAAATTGATATTGAATTGACAGCCAACCAGTTTCGGGCAATAAACACACCTGAGTATAATTTTTTGATCAATCTTAACACAAAAATGGATGGCACCTTTACAGAACCGAGGCTAAGGGGAGAACTGAGATTTTTAGCCGGCCAGGTTAATCTACAGAATTTTGGTGACCGTGCTGTTGAAGTTGTGGTACTTGAAGAGGAAGAGGAGACTGAGCCCTTCGATTTTTTCAACGCACTAACCATGGAGCTGAATGTAGATTTTGGCAGGCAATTTTTTGTTCGAAGCCGGCAATATCTTGATCTGGAATTTTTCCTGAGTGGAAATCTGGATTTGCTCAAACAAAAAGATGAAGAACTTCAAATGTTTGGAACACTTGAAGGGTTGAGGGGATTTGCAAGGCCGCTTGGCAGAAATTTTGAAATGGACGAGGTAACAGTCGCTTTTTTTGGCCCCGTAGATGATCCCCAGTTGAATGTACGTACACGTTATGAACCTCCACAGGCGCCCGGAGTCCATATATTTTATGTGATAGATGGAACACTGCAGGATCCGGAATTCCGCTTTGAAAGTGAACCCGAACTGGAGCTGAAGGATATTCTAAGCTATACGTTGTTCGGAAAACCTTTTTATGAACTCGACTCATGGGAGCAGGTTGTAGCAGGAAGCGGAGCCAGCCCATCAGTTGCAGATCTTGCTCTTGATGTATTGCTGGACCGGGTTGAAATGCTGGCGTCACAACGGCTTGGAATTGATGTGGTTCAAATTGACAATACCCGATCCGGTTCAAGAAATACAACATCGATAAAAACCGGATGGTATCTCAATCAACGTACGTTTTTTGCTATATTAAATGAAGTAGGCGGGGCAAGGCCCAGAACCTTGTTTATGCTCGAATATTTGCTGATGGATAACCTGGAATTAATTATCACTCAGGGTGATGATTCACGTGAAGGGATTGACCTGAGATGGAAGCTTGATTATTAATTTGGGATTACTTGAATGTTATAAAGACTAATGAAGGGTGCCACTATTGGGGATAAATTTGTAAGATACGCACAGCGCTAAGCGCTTAGCGCAATGCGAAATAATACAGAAACCGTATGTTATTGGGTATTTTGGTTAGTAACGTGCAATGCTGAACAACTGCTAAAAAACATCAAATGAAAAACGGATTTACTGGAGTCTTAATTACGACAGCTTTAATTCTGGGCGGAATTTTTTACCTGAATAAACAGACAGAACTTTCAAGTGGAATACTTTCATCTTGCAGTGAACCTCTTACATACAGAATTGGTGAAATTGATGAAAGGTTTGGTGTCACAGAAAATGAAATTAAATATCTGATGGAAGAAGTTTCAGAAATATGGTCGGAAGCAAAAGGCAGTAGTGTTATTGAATTCGACGAAAGCGGGGAAATTGTCCTGAACTTCATTTATGCAGAACAGCAGCAACTAACCGACAGTGAACGTCAATTCAGAGATCGTCTGCGGTCAGAAGAACAATCCATATCTGTTGGGGAAAGGGAATTTAAACAATTGAATGAGAGATTCAATGAAATGGAATCCCGGTATAAAGCAGATTCTAACCATTTACAGAGTGAAATTGAGGAGCTTAACAGCTGGGTGAACCGGAAAAATAACGAAGGTGGTTTTAATGAGCAGGAAATTGAAGTGTTTGAAACCAGGAAGCGGGAGATTGATCTTAAAGCTGCTGAGCTAAACAGGCGTGCTCTTCAGCTTCAGCAGGAAGCAGAACGGGTGAACAGAGAAATTGACCGGCTGAACCGCAGAATCGATGAAAAAAATATGTTGATTCTTGAGTATAACCAAACATTTACAGGAACCAACAGATTTACTCAGGGTTCATATGAATATATTGGAAACCGGAAGCGTATCAATATTTATCAATTCAGCCACCGAGATGAATTACGATTGGTTATGGCTCACGAGGTTGGGCATGCATTGGGAATTGGCCATGTTGAAAACCCCCAATCTGTAATGTACCATCTGATGGGTAATCAAAATCTCTCAGGCTTAAGCCTCTCAACTGAAGATACTGAAGCGCTACAAGCGGTTTGCAGTCAATAAATTTTTTTTAAAATTAAAATAATATAATAGATGATTACTGAAAATGATGTATTAATAGCCCAAAATAAGTGGGCAGAGGCACTTATAGAAATCGGAAAGCTCAAAGAAGACCGAAAAGAGTGTGAGAATCTCACAATAGAAAAGCTGGATGAGTTATATGCTTATGACCTTGGAACGGTACTGTTTAAGCCTACACGGGCTACTGAAAACCAGTTCAGAAACACAAAAGAAGGTGCATTAGCCTATTTTATTGGTGGAAACAGCAAATTTTCGGAAGATACCGGATTTGCACTTCAGCCCTGGTCAGATGTCCGGTTTGAAAACTCCGGCATCATCCTATATCAAAACAGTGCTATTGCAATGGGTAATTACTTTTTTACTGAATCGGAAACCGGAGCTGTAAAGAAAGTGGAATATACATTCGGATATATTCAGGCACCGGATGGCAGCCTTAAAATCAACCTTCACCACTCTTCCGTACCGTTTACTCCATCGATGTAAATAGAATTCACCTATGGGAAAAAGGAGAGTGTTTTTCACTCTCCTTTATTTACTCAGATATAAGTTTTTGAACTCGTATGGTTTTCTGAAGTGCTCGTCATCAAAATTATCCATAAAGTATATACTTTCACCTGTTGATTTCATCTCAGGCCCAAGTTCTTTTTTCACTTCAGGAAATTTATCGAACGGGAATACAGGCTCCTTGATTGCCCAGTTTTTGAGTTTGGACTCAAGGTCGAATTCGGAGAGTTTTGCTCCAAGCATAACTTTTACACCGATTTTGGCTTCCGGCCGCAATGTTGCCTTGGCGATAAACGGAATGGTGCGTGTTGAACGGGGATTAGCTTCCAGTATATACACTTCATCGTCTTTTACAGCATACTGAACGTTCAAAAAACCTTTGATTCCCATCTCTTTTGCAATCCTGAGCTGATAGGTTTCAATGGTTTCAATAATTACAGGGTTTAGTGAATATGGAGGAAGAACGGCTGTTGAATCGCCGGAATGAACACCTGCAGGCTCTATATGCTGCATAATGCCGGCAATATGTAGCTGTTCACCGTCAAAAACCGAGTCTACATCTACTTCAATTGCTTTATCCAGATATTTATCAATCAGGAAGTCATTTTCCGGATGCGATTTCAGGATCCGCTCAACATAGCGCCGGAGTTCATCTTCTTTTACAGCGATTCGCATTCCTTGCCCGCCAAGAACATAGCTGGGCCTGATAAGTACCGGATATCCTACTTTGTTTGCAATTGCAACGGCATCATCCGCATTTCTTGCTGTTCCATAGTCTGGAAACGGAATATGAAGGCTTTTCAGGAATCTGGAAAAAGCTCCTCTGTCTTCAGCAAAATCGATTTTTTCGAACGGTGTACCGAAAATGTGAATACCGGCTTCTACGAACTTTTTCCCAAGTTTCAGTGCGGTTTGTCCGCCAACCTGCAATATTACACCTTCCGGTTTCTCATGCTCATAAATGTCAAGTACCCTTTCCCAATAAACCGGTTCAAAGTAGAGTTTATCTGCCACATCGAAATCAGTAGAAACAGTTTCCGGATTGCAATTCACCATTATGGCTTCATAATCCATTTCCTGTGCGGCAAAAACGGCATGCACACAAGAGTAGTCGAATTCGATGCCCTGGCCAATCCGGTTCGGCCCACTGCCCAGTATCATCACTTTTTTACGGTCGGTCACCACACTTTCATTTTCACTTTCATAGGAAGAGTAGTAGTATGGTGTTTCAGCAGGAAATTCGGCGGCACAGGTGTCTACAAGTTTAAAACTGGGTTTCAATCCCATCTCCAGCCGCTTTTGGCGAACCTGGTTTTCTGTTACCCTTTCACCGCTCCTGCTGAGAAGCCAGGCGATTTGCACATCCGAAAAACCGGCGCGCTTTACCTCAAACAAATCTTTCTTTGAAATAGTATCAAGAGACTGGCCTTCGGTTCTGTTTTCAAGGCTAACCATATAACGGATTTGCTGCAAAAACCAGGGATCCACTTTAGTAATATCGGCAATTTCTTCTATGGAAGTGCCAAGTTTAAAAGCGTTACGGATTTGAAGGGTTCTGTCCCAGTATGGTTTAAGCAGGCGCTCCCGCACCTGTTTACGATCGGGTTCATCGTAGCCGTCGGCACCCAGGCCGCCCCGTCCGATTTCAAGCGATTGCCATGCTTTATTCAATGCTTCGGGAAATGTACGCCCGATAGACATCACCTCTCCTACAGCTTTCATTTGGGTAGTGAGTTCTTCATCCACACCACTGAATTTATCAAAGTTGAAGCGTGGAATTTTAACAACCACATAATCAATAGATGGTTCAAAACAGGCAGATGATACCTGTGTAATCGGGTTCGGAAGTTCGTCCAGTGTATAACCTACGGCCAGTTTAGTGGCAATTTTGGCTATTGGATAACCGGTGGCTTTGGATGCAAGTGCAGATGAGCGGCTCACCCTGGGATTTATTTCAATAGCCACGAGGCGGTCGCTGCCGGGTTCAATAGCAAACTGTACATTACATCCGCCCGCGAAAGTACCGATAGACCGCATCATTTTTATAGCGGCATCCCTCATCATCTGGTACTGTTTGTCGGTTAATGTCTGTGTTGGGGCAACAGTAACGGAATCCCCTGTATGCACCCCCATAGGATCGAGATTTTCAATAGGGCAAACAATCACAACATTTTCATTCGCATCACGAAGCAGTTCCAGTTCAAATTCTTTCCATCCAAAAATACTTTCTTCAATCAAAACCTGGTGAACCGGACTCAGTTCCAGCCCCCGAAGTACTTTTCGTTCAAATTCATCCTCATGCCATACAATTCCACCACCTGTTCCTCCAAGAGTAAAAGACGGTCGAATCACAATTGGCAGTCCGCCAAGTTCCTCCACAATCTCTTTAGCATCCAGCAATGAGGTGGCAGTACGGCTGCGGCATTGCTCAATACCTATCCGTTCCATCAGGTCGCGAAACAGCTGCCTGTCTTCAGTGATATCCACGGCATTCATATCCACACCAATAATTTTGATACCCTTATCATGCCAGAAACCTTCATGCTGGAGGTCGCGTGCAAGATTCAGCGCGGTTTGGCCTCCCATGGTTGGCAATACGGCGTCCGGTTTTTCGATTTCAACAATCTCCTTAATGGATGCTGTGGTTAGGGGTTTCAGGTAGATTGAGTCGGCCATCATGGGATCGGTCATAATTGTGGCCGGATTTGAATTGATCAATACGATTTTATAACCTTCTTCCTGCAAAGAACGGCAGGCTTGTGTTCCGGAGTAATCAAATTCGCAGGCCTGGCCAATCACAATTGGACCGGAACCGATGATCAATATTTTACTAATGTCGTTACGGCGTGGCATTTTCTATGGGTTGATTGATAATTATTGGGTGTACCCCTGATATTGACAAATGTTTATACACGGGTTTTATACTGATTTGTTTACAGATGATGGCAAATCTTTTCATGGATTATACTCTCAGCTGTTCGGCCTTCTGTCCTGAAAAACAGAGCTTTCCTGGTTAAAAGGCCTATCCTCTCCACCATTTTCATTGGAGTTTCCGGCTACCATATCCATAAACTGGTCAAATAAATAAGAAGAATCATGCGGGCCTGGTGATGCTTCAGGGTGGTACTGTACCGACATTCCGGGAAAGTTTTTAAATCGCAGGCCTTCAATGGTTTTATCATTCAGGTTAATATGAGTGACTTCAGCTTTTGATGTATCGACAGCGTTTTGATCCACTGCAAAACCATGGTTTTGAGTTGTAATTTCGACCAGGCCCGTATGCAGGTTTTTTACAGGTTGATTGGCTCCCCTGTGGCCAACAAACATTTTAATTACCGGTATGCCTTCGGAAAGTGCCATCAGCTGATGGCCAAGACAAATTCCAAACATGGGTTTGCCGGTAGATTTGGCGTACTCTACGATTGGCCCGGCATAGTGCATGGATGCATTGGGATCGCCGGGGCCATTGCTAAAGAAAAAGCCGTCAGCATTCCAGGCTTTTACTTCTTCGATTTTAGTTTCTGCGGGGAACAAGCGCAGTGTACATCCTCTGCTCAGGAAATTGTTTATAATGTTTTGTTTGATTCCATAATCAAAAGCGGCAATTTTATATGAGCCATTTGAGGATATCGTTTGTGCTTCTTTCCGGGTAACTTTCGTTGCCAATTCAAGGCCTACCATGGAATCCCAATCCCGGGCTTGCTGAATCAGTTCATTTTCATTGTCAATTTCTGAGCTGATCACAGCATTCATCACCCCTTTCGTCCTGATATGACGAACCAGCTTTCGGGTATCCACACCGGAAATACCAATCACTTTATTTCGAACAAGGTATTCCTGGAGGCTTCCATCAGCAATCGGGTTGCTGAAATCATCTGAAAATGAACGTACAATAAGGCCGGCTATCATCACATTGCGGGCCTCATCATCACGGCTCATGGTTCCGTAATTACCAATATGGGGATAGGTCATCATCATTAATTGGCCATAATAACTGGGATCTGTAAAAATTTCCTGATAGCCGGTCATGCTTGTGTTAAAACAGAGCTCTCCGCCAGTAGTACCGGTAATTCCGATAGATCTGCCGCGAACCACTGTTCCATCGGAAAGCGCAAGTATGGCTGGGTTATGCTCGGGGATGCTTGGAGTCATAAGTATGTTTGATTGCCTGTTGAAAGAATTGAAAATTTAAAGCCCAAAAAAAATCCGACGCCGGAAACCGTGTCGGATTTTAGTGTTGAAAACAAGTATGTATAAAAAATTTTCGGGAGTGATATCATCAACTCAAATTTGAATTGAGGTAAAATAAGAAGAGTGAGATTTTTATGAAAGAAAAATCGTACTCTCTTGATGGCTAATTCTGTTTGGAAACACTTTTATTTTTCATATTCTCTGGAATCACCTCCCAGGCCACATATAAAAGGAGAGTTTGTACGGGGCACTTCAAACCGTAAGAAAAAGCACACATCAACTAAGTTAATTGTTTTCTATTCAACAACTTCGAAACGTACACTTCTTTCTCTGCTAAGTTCGGATTCAATATCATTGATGTAAACCACCAGTTGGTAGAGCCCGGGTCCAAGATCGGCAGTTTCAATTTCCAAATCTTCTATTACAACTGTTTCCTCATTCGTAAAATTGAGCGTAAGTATGAATTCAGTTTGATCAGTCAGTACATTACCATCATCATCAACAGGGAAAATGCGATAAGTGAGTTCAAATTGAGTGAATCCATTGTACATCCGGCGAAGATTATACACTTCAAAGTGAAGCATCAATGTTTCGCCAAATGGAACAATCTGGTTATTGGCAACTTTAAAAGCAAACGGTTCGGTTGAATGGCCTTCTTTGAGATAGCCAAGCACTAGGTCTGCTACTTCAAGAGAATCAACATGGTTTCTGAGAGGATGGGGTTGGCGAAACTGCAGTTTATTCCATCCTCTAAGTGCCGGAGAAAAGGGTGTATCAACAAGTGGCCTGCTATCGGGATCATAATTCATCAGTTCAACAGAGGCGCTTTGGTGGGCTCTTTTCTTGTGTGGAAGGATGAAGAATGACTCTGAAGCCCGGCTTTCGGGGTTTCTGCCGGTTGTAAGCCGCGGTGTATCTTCAAAGTTCTCAATCACATTCCAGTTCTCATCGTAAGTGAGTAAACTGTGAATCAGCTCATAGAAACCGTTGTTTTCAGGCTCATCAATACCATCATTAAATTCAGTGCCATTCATTACCCTGCCTCGATTTCTATGAAAATCGATGAGGAAAGCTTCCTGGGCTGAGCTTTCAATATAGGTAAGGAGAATCGGGTCAAGATTATCGTCTAAAAATCTGTATTGATATACGCTGAAAGGAATCCTGGGTATAACACTTTCATAAGTAGACATTTCCCTCGGAACCTGTCCGGCACGCAGATTTACAATCTGTTGGCTTTCACTTCGGAACGACAGGTCAAGTCCACTGAAAACTTCCTGACCCTGGTCAAGTATACGTGTGCGTAATTCATTAAGTCGCCTTTCAAAAAAAGGATCGGTTTGTGAAAGCTGCTCATAATAGAGCAGCTGCAGCATTAAAGCAGGAGTGATTCCTGCTCTTGTAAACCCTACATCATCTTCACTGCGGGTTCGTTCAGGATTAAAGGCACGCTCCGGGATAAAGTCTTCAAGAGTTGTTTGAAGCCTGAATTGATCGTTGCGAACATCCGTACCAAACATAAAGATAACGGGCTCCTGCTGGTTGTCAGCAATACTTTCGTAAAACCACACTTCGTATTCGGGATACTGATGATACGAATACATAGCATCCAGAATCCTGTTGGCAAATTCCCGGTTACGCAGATCCGGATCACTGAGAGTACGTTCCTCCATATCTGTGTCAACAGGCTCATTAATTTGCCTTTCAAGCCAATTTCTAACATTCAGGCTTTGAAGTGTCAGAATTCCTCGCCGTGTACGGTCAGGCTCACCGTAGCGCACAAATATAAGCCCTCTGTCATCAGTACCGTAAGCTGTATTATTATTTCTTGTAAACTGTTGGCGGGCTTCTGCAATACGCTGCCAATGTTCAATAAGCCGTTCATTAGAAGGTTTTGCAGGCGTGGGATCGAGTTGTATCCAGTATCCGCGCATATCGGGTGCGAGTGCATTGTTGCGCTGTTCCCACCATTCAATCCATTGTCGGTAAATGCCCTCTCCAATAATTGGACGCATTCGTTCAATTTCCTGACGGATTGCTGCCCTGCTCTCGGGGCCGGAGCCATCTATGAGTGCACGCTTGTAGAGCTGTGTGGCTTCTTCATAGTATGATCGCCTGTTTTCTTCTGTTACAACCCTGATAAACTCAAAACCAATACGGCTGTCTATGCTTCCGGGTTGATTATATGCAGAATACCAAATATCAAGGCCTTGTGTAATGTTGCCGGTATATATGGCCTCAAGACCCCTTTCATATGCACGCTGCGGTTGGGCAAAGAGGTTACACGACAAGAGCAAAAGACTTACCAAAAGCCCTGTGAAGGATATTTTTTTACGAGATAAAATCATCAGAACATGAAAATTAACGGATTCTGCTGAAAATACAACGTGTTAAATTATTGTGTTGTACTTCACCACATAGAATTTATCTCAAATTGCGAAAACTGTTCCGTGTTTTCGAGCATAAACCAAAGATAAGTTTGAAAAAAACGATTAAATGATCATACTTTAAAACTTTGGACTACCTTTTTATTATCTGTAAAAACCAGTCTCAGTCCAGTGTATTTTTGTAGATTTTCCCGTCTTTCATAATCACCAGGAAGTTTTCTGCAGGATCAGCTATAAGATCCATATTTTCGAGTGGATTTCCGTTTACCAGGATCAAGTCGGCAAGAGCACCCTCTTCAACTACACCAAGCCTGCCCTGGTAAGGGCTTCTCAATCCGGAGAGTGCAAGAAGCTGTGCATTATCGTGGGTGACTATTTTAAGAGTTTCTGCCGGAGTAAACCATTCGAGTAATGGCAGTATGTAACTGTTTTGTTCTTCGTTCAGTGCCGGTTCAAATAAAAAATCAGTACCCCAGGCGATTTTTACGCCAAGATTCTTCGCCATAGGCCACATCTTTGCCTGGCCTTCAATTACCGGTTTTCTCTTTTCACGACGCAGCGGGTCCATATCCGGGGTGCTGGCCCTTAACACCTGTGTGCTCAGCCAGACATCATGTTCAACCATCATACGAAGCGTTTCTTCATCAATCATCTGGCCGTGTTCAATAACTTTTACACCAGCTTCTATGGCACGGCGGATAGCCCTTGGTGTATAGGCGTGAACCATAACGTAAGTACCCCAGTCTTCCGCTGCTTCAACTGCAGCGCGCATTTCGTCAAATGTGTACTGGGTAACATCCACCGGATCATAAGCAGAAGATGTACCGCCTCCGGCCATCAGTTTTATCTGGCTGGCACCAAAGCGCAGGTTCTCGCGCACTGCTGTAAGTACTTCATCCCTCCCATCAGCAATAAAAGTGGCACCCATTAACTCTGCCCGTGATGGTTCACCAAAAAATCTGCGGGATCTTTCTGTAGGTAGTCTGAAATCACCGTGACCGGCAGTTTGGCTGATAGTTGCACCTGATGGCCATATTCGCGGTGCGGGGAACATCCCTGCATCCACAGCAGCCTTAAATTCAAAAATCGGCCCTCCGGCATCCCTGACCGATGTGAAGCCGCGAAGAAGCATTTTGTGTGCCTCATCAGCAATTTTGCCGGCAACTGATTCTAAGGTTAATTCAGGGTTCATCAATTCCTGCATGCTGAGAGAACCGAAGGTAAGATGAACATGATTATCGATCAGTCCGGGGATGAGAGTGCGGCCATTGCCATCGATTGTTGTAAGTGAAATATTTTCAGGAACTGTGATTGAATGTTGAGTGATTGTATGGATATTGTTATCCACAACAAGAACATTCCGGTTTTCAAGTAGTTCATTACTAACTCCATCAAAGACATTCACATCTGTAAATAACACGCCATTCTGTTGTGCAATTGTTTGCCGGGGAAACAGGGAAAGTGTAAGTCCTAAAATAAATCCTGATAAGGCAATGATAGATTTGATGCTATTATTCATAGTCAGGTAAATTTTAATGAGAATTTGGTGTTAGCTGATCTTTTTAAATCATCGTGCCTTAACAACCGGCCTTGTGAGAACATTCCCTGACAGACTGTGCATCTAATTAAAGAATTGTAAAATCAAGTATCTATAAATATTACATAAACGTGCAAACTATTTTTGTATTTTTATTGAGAAATAAGTCAGCCATTGAAACTCAGTAAGCTTTTATCAGGTATAGAAGGTGTTAGGTAAGGATTTTAACGAGTCAGGATATTTTCAGATGAGCGATTCCATTGAATCGAATGTTTCGATTCGGGAAAGTGATTATGAAATTATGATGTGAGGAAAAAAGTGAGAAAGGTTCAGTAAGGAACGCCCTTTTTTTGTACATTTATCATCGGATTGAGAATGAAAAGTCTGCATAACTGAAATAGATCTGATGTCAAGTCATTACCGGGCACTAACCCGAACATACCGGCCGCAAACATTTGATGATGTTGTTTCCCAGGAGCATGTTAGCAGTACGCTGAAAAATGCCATTAAACAAAATCGTTTGTCACATGCATATATGTTTTGTGGCCCACGCGGTGTTGGAAAAACTACGATGGCAAGAGTTCTGGCACGGGCTATCAATGAGATTGATGAAAGAGTTGATGGAGAAGCGTTAAGCCAAACGCTGAACGTTGTTGAAATTGATGCCGCTTCAAACAATAAGGTCGAAGATGTGCATCATCTCAGGGAGATTGTGAGAGTGCCCCCTCAAAGCGGGAAGTACAAGATTTTCATTATTGATGAAGTACACATGCTCAGCAAACATGCTTTCAATGCCTTGCTGAAAACCCTTGAAGAACCTCCGGCTCATGCCATTTTTATATTTGCCACAACTGAGCCACACAAAGTTCTGCCAACGATCTTGTCGCGAGTTCAGCGGTTCGATTTTAAGCGTATTACTATTGATGAAATCATCAGCCGTTTGCGTGTGATTTGTGAAAAAGAAGGGATAAAGATAGATGAAGAATCGTTGCATACTATTGCGCGAAAAGCCGAT
Source organism: Balneolaceae bacterium (assembly GCA_003559375.1). Lineage (GTDB taxonomy): Bacteria > Bacteroidota > Rhodothermia > Balneolales > Balneolaceae > Rhodohalobacter. The sequence goes on from PWLN01000458.1 coordinate 18,705, forward strand.
GGCGCATTGAGAGATGCTCTTGGGTTAATGGACCAGGCTGTTGCTTTTTGCGGGATGGACATTCGCTATGATCAGCTCACAGCAGCACTCAATGTTGTGGGAAATGATGAACTGTTTGATGTTACACAAGCAGTTATTGCCCGCGACTCCAAATTTGGCCTTCTATTGGTAGACCGTTTAATGAAGGCCGGGACAGACATACAAGAATTCCTGGTTTCGATGACAATGCACCTTCGCAATTTGTATGTGGCTAAACAAGGAACAGGATTGCACCTGATTGAGGCGACAGAAGATACGCGTCAACGTTATTTCGAAACATCGGCTACTTTCTCAGAAGATGACCTCATGCGAATGCTGCATCTGGTTAGCGAAGCGCAGATGAAAATTAAAGAGGTGCAGCAGCCACGGGTTTATTTTGAGATATTGATCCTGAAGCTGATCCACATGAGCCGATCGAGAGAGCTTGCTGAATTACTTGATGGATTGAATGTTTTAAAAAAAAACTTTAAAAACCAGCCTTCTGAACAAATAACAACCGATTTACCGGCAGTTCATTCTGTAAATCAGGAAAAAATAAACAAAAGTGAGCCGAAGCCCGATACCAGAAAAAAAAGTGTGACCGGCCAGCCTGCCAAATCCGAAACGAAAGTTAAGGAAGATGATTATGATGAACTCCTCACCGGTAAGCCAAGCCTTGGGTTTGTAAAAGGAATCAGTGCGAAAAATGGAGATCATGAAACTACTGCTGACGAAATTGAACGAACTTTACCGGAATTAAAAAGCATCAAAAGGCTTGAAGAAATTGAAGCTGCCTGGCCTGCTTTTCTGAATTTAATCAATAAGAACGGCACAAAAACCCTCTTTCACCAGCTCGAAAACGTGAAGCTGAAGAAACTTAAAGGAAGTGAATTGACGATTTCAGTGAACAATATGTTTGCTCTAAATCTTGTTGAAGAGAATAAAGGCCTGTTGTCTGCATTACTAAAAGAGACGGTTGGGATTCATATTCGCCTGAATTGTGTTGTGGAAAGGCAGCATACGGTATCAGCTGGTTCTCTAAGCCCGTATGAGCAGTTCAGGGAATTACAAAAAAAAGATCCGCATCTCAAAACCATAGTGGAACTTTTTGGAGCTGAACTTGAATATTGATAACCGTTAAAGATTTAATTTTTAATTAAAAACCTGAATAAACAGTAGAATGAATCAATTTAATATGGCCGATATGTTTGGCAAGATTTCAGATATGCAGGCAAAAATGAAAGAGGCGCAAGACCGTCTCTCTGAAGTAGTTGTAGAAGCTGATGCCGGAGGAGGCATGGTTAAAGTAAAGGCAAATGGCAAGAGGGAAATCCTGAGTATTGAACTCGATAAAGATGTTATTGATCCCGATGATAAAGAGATGATTGAAGACCTTGTTGTAGCTGGTGTAAACAAAGCTCTTGTGAAAGCGGAGGATGCAGCTAAAGAAAGATTACAGGAAGTTTACAAAGATTTGTTGCCGGGTGGTGGATTACCTGGTATGGATTTAAGCAAATTTGGCCTGTAAGAGGGATAATTTATTTTTTAAGTTCAGAATTTTGAAAGTTGAGTATTCAATTTAATCAGAATCAACTTACCAAGACTCACAAATTATCAGATGCAAATTACCTCCGAAGCTCTTGAACGGGCTATAGAAGAGTTATCGAAGCTGCCAGGGACAGGGCGCAAATCTGCACGCAGAATTGCTATACACCTTCTGAAACAAACAGATGAGCGTGTGGCAGTACTCGCCGATTCTCTCCTTCAACTAAAAAAATCTGTCTCAAGATGTACTATTTGCGGAACAATTACAGATGCAGACCCGTGTTCAATCTGTACAAATTTTAAAAGGAAAAATGGCATTGTCTGTGTGGTTGAAGAATTCCAGGATGTGTTCATCATCGAAAAAACCAATGAATTCAACGGGCGTTATCACGTGCTTGGAGGAACAATATCTCCGCTCGATAATGTAGGGCCGGATAACCTCAGAATACGGGAGTTGTTGCAACGTATTGCAGACAAAGATGAAGGCATAACAGAAGTGATTCTTGCACTCAATCCAGATGCCGAAGGTGAAGCAACGGCATATTACATCAACAAATTGCTGCAAAATTATGATGTGAAAGTAACCCGGATAGCTTATGGCATCCCAATGGGAACAGAGCTTGAATTTATTGATGAAGCTACTCTCAGCCGTGCTTTCGCAAGCAGAACAGCTTTTTGATTGTTTAGAATTATAACATATTCTTTTAGTGAAAAGCTGGAGCGGAGCGTAAGTCCTGACAGCTGTGTCGGGGTTAAAAGTTATGTGTGCTTAACCTTGAACCTGCAACCTTGAACCTGCAACCTTGAACCTGAAACTAAATTACCTGAACCTGAAAAAAATTTTGGGATGCGATACCTTTTGATCAAATTTTTTGGATTATTTCTTATAGTAAATTCCATTCCGCTTCAATCTGAAGCTCAGCGAGCTGGATACTGGCAGCAGCAAGTTGAGTATGAAATGGTTATCGATATGCATACAGACTCGAACCGTTTCGATGGCTATCAAAAACTCGTATACCATAATCATTCACCGGATGAGCTTACCCGGGTTTTTTATCATCTATTCTTTAACGCATTTCAACCGAATAGCATGATGGATAAGCGCTCACGTACCATAGCCGATCCCGATTTGCGGGTTGGAGACCGTATCTACTACCTGGATGAAACAGAAATTGGGTATCAGAAAATTGAATGGATGAAACAGAATGGCGAACCGGTTCAGTTTACTGTTAAAGGCACCATTTTGGAGGTACATCTGAATGAACCGGTCATGCCCGGTGAAACTGTTGTTTTCGAGATGGAATTCAGGGCACAAGTGCCGGTTCAAATCCGGCGTTCAGGCAGGGATAATGCTGAAGGAATCCGCTTTTCTATGGCCCAATGGTACCCAAAAATTGCCGCTTATGATGATTGGGGCTGGCATGTAAATCCATACATTGGCCGTGAGTTTTATGCTCCGTTTGGCACATTTGATATTACCATTCACATTGATCGAGACTATGTTGTTGCAGCAGGGGCAATATTACAAAACCCTGAAGAGGTAGGGCATGGGTATGATAGCCCGGGTAAAAAGCTGAACATTCCGGACGGACAAAAACTGACATGGCATTTTCGGGCCGAAAATGTCCACGATGTGGTATGGGCGGCTGATCCTGATTACACACACAAAACAGCGCAGGTACCCGATGGCCCGCTATTGCGGTTTTTTTACCAGACCGATCCTGTAGCAAAAAACGCTTCAGATGAACGTCAGGACGAACTGCTTGAAAATTGGAAAGCTCTGCCTGAATTCACTGTCCAGGCATTTCAATACATGAATGAGCGATATGGCGTTTATCCCTATGATGAATATATGGTGATTCAAGGTGGTGACGGAGGCATGGAATATACAATGGCAACCCTCATAACAGGAAATCGCAGCCTGCGAAGCCTTGTTGGTGTTACTGTTCATGAACTGGTGCATGCATGGTACGAAGGTGTTCTCGCAAATAATGAAGTGTATGATCAGTGGATCGATGAGGGATTTACAGTTTATGTATCCGCATTTATCATGAATGAGCTTTTTAATGATGGTATTGAAGATCCGATGCTGTCGAGATATAACAGTTATTACAATATTGCCGGTACAGGCCTCGAAGAGCCGATGCATAAACATTCTGATCACTATGTGACGAATACGGCATATCATGTGGCATCCTATCCAAAGGGAGCCATTTTTTTACATCAGCTTGGATACATTATTGGTGAAGAGGTGCTTCAGCGTTCCCTGAAACGATTTTTTGAGGTGTGGAAATTTAAACATCCAACCGGAATGGATTTTTTGCGAATAGCTGAGAAAGAGAGTGGTATAGAACTGAAATGGTACTATGAGTATTGGGTCACTACAACCAAAACGATCGATTATTCTATTGAATCTGTAGAGGTTGCCAATCATTCTGAATCAACCATTATAACACTTTCAAAAAATGGATTAATGCCAATGCCGCTTGATGTTGAGGTTGAGTTCACAGACGGGACAATAGTTCACCATTACATTCCAATGAGAATCATGTGGGGACAAAAAGAGAATGAATTTTCACACATCGAGAGAATTATTGAAAATGACTGGCCATGGGTTTTTCCAGAATATCAGTTCACTATTGGAATGCCAAAATCAGAAATTACAAGGATCGAAATCGATCCATCGGGACGTATTGCAAACCTGAACCATTCCGGCAAAATATGGTTGCCTTCTGTTGAGGAACCTGAGGAAGAAGATCTGGAATCAGAAGCAAAATAACCTGAGTCCGATTTATAGATTGTGTGTCGATATTTCAGTAATGCCATTCATTGATGACAGGAAAGATTCGGCAAATGCAGGTGCCAGAGTCATACCGCTGCCACCGAACCCGGTAATGAGAAAAGTGGTTGGGTCAGCCTGATATACGAAGGCCACACGATTGGGATTCTTCATATATATACCGTGCCAGCTATGAACCAATTCCAGGTTTTTTACCGGAAAATATTGTTCAAGATATTTTAATATCAGTTTATTTATAACTGCCTTGTCGAACGGGCTAATCGCTTCTCCGTACTCATGTGAATCACCGATTAGTAAGTGGTTATAATTATTTTGAGCAACAAGAACATGGATGCCATACTTTACATATTCTGGCAGTTCTTGTCGGATTCTTTTTCTTAAATTTTCGATTGACGGGCACTTACTGAAAGACTCATAATGATGAAGTGTTAGCCCGCCACATATTGTTGGTCCGATATTGATTGTCCCTCTGCCGTACCTGAATTTCATCATCTGTAATTTGCATGCAGTTAGGCTGCTTTGTTTTAAAACATTGCTATAAAGAGCGTTAGTTACCGATCCTGAACAGATCAATATCCTTTCAGCCCTCCATGAGCCTGCCGTTGTTCGAATAATTCCGTTTGCGGCCTCATAAACGAATTCACCCGATCTTATTGTCACATTCTTTTTCTTGCGTAAATAAGTGGTTAAGGAATGGATTACCTCAGGAGAGTTGACTGTCATTTCATGTTTGCTGTATAGCGCTCCTTTGATCTTTTTTGTGAGAATCGGCCTGGAAATGTTGGCAGCCTCTGAGGGTGAAAGGATTTTGGCATTAGAGCTATTATAATTACAATACTCATTCAGTACCTCTAGCTCGTCTTCACAGGTTGCTACGAACAGAGATCCATTCTGGTTGATCCAGAAACCTGCTTCACGGGATAGCTGAAGCCAGATTTCCCGGCTTTTCATTGCCAATTCGTAACGCTGTCCGACAGGTTGGCCGATAGGCCAAACCAAACCAAAATTTCGAATTGAAGCACTGCATGCTGCATTGTCTTTTTCAAAAAGAAGGGTACGGTAACCTTTTTTTGCAGATGCACAGGCAAAAGAAAGACCTGCAATCCCTCCGCCAACTACAGCAAGATCAAAACTCTGGTTTTCCACAAGTCAATATTAATTTTTAAACATTGTGTTTAAAACAAACCAGATATTCTCTTTTCTTTCCATCAGCCGGCGCTTAAAGTAGGGAAACCACATGGTTCCATAGGGAACATAGACGCGTACATGGTAACCATCCGCAGCAAATTGCTGCATGGTGTTTTCACGCAGGCCATAGAGCATCTGAAATTCAAACCGGTCTTTTGGAACTTTGTTTTCAGATGTGTAGTTGAGAACCCAGTTTATTAACTCATCATCATGAGTGGCAATACGGGGAAAAGTAGTCTTCTCCAGTAAAATTTTGGTGTATTCTTTGAATGCTTCACGGATCTCAGGCATTTTCTGAATGGCGATCAGCTCTGGTTCTTTGTAGGCGCCTTTGCAAATACGAATATCTGCACCAAGTTGTGCCAGTTCAGGAATATCTTGTTTGGAACGATGAAGATAAGCCTGAATTACGATTCCTACATGATTACCATATACCTGAAAAGCATCTTTAAATATATTGATCGTTTGCTGAGTATAGTCTGAACCTTCCATGTCGATTCGCACAAATGACCCGTGCTCTTTTGCTTTATCAAGAAGCCTGAAAAGATTCTCTTTACAGTAACTTTCGTCAATATCAAGGCCTATCATAGTTAATTTTATGGAGATACTGCTTGTAAGGCCTGCAGATTGAATATCATCAATGAGTTGAATGTATGTATCAACCGTATCATCAGCTAAAGATTTCTCCCCTACATTTTCACCCAGAAGGTCAAGCGTAACCTTAATATTATTCTCGTTGAAAGTTTTAATTTTCGGAATCGTTTCGGTGAATGTTTCAGCGGCAACAAAACGCCGTGCCATTGCAAAAGGAAGTTTCATAAGAGTGGATTTTGCTGGAATATGCGATCAAGTATACTGAACTCTTCAGATTTTAACCCAAATTACGCATAAGACCAAAAAGACTTCCGAAGTCTTTCAAATTTTTTTTAAATCTTCAATATGTTAACCGATGAAGGTTCCTTTCGATGCTCCGTAAGACTTCGGAAGTCTAATGCGTAATCCGGGTTTAACACAAGAAAAACACAGTTTTTGATATTTTTCATTCAAAGCTGAAACTAAGAACCTTTGGAATCGTACATATGGATTGATATGATAAAAGAACCCGATATGTCATATCTGAAGAGCTAAACTACATACAGAGGTTTTGATTATGATTTCTAAACTATTTCAAAAACTGTTAGCGATAATTGTTTTTCTGTTAGTAATGGCAGGACTCACGCAGGCACAATCATCAGATCGTGCATATCGTGTGGACACATTTTCAACTTCCGGATCACCAAATGTTAACATAAGCACATCAGGTGGAGCTGTTAATGTAATTGGCCATTCAGAAAATGAAGTTATTGTTGAAATGTTTGTAAGACGTGGCAGCAATTATCTAACAACAAGGGATACAGATCTGTCTGATTTTGATATTACGATCAGAATGGCAGATGATACAATTACAGCTGAGGCGCGTCGAAAGCGATCCGGAATTTTCAGTGGCCCAAGGAATATTTCTATTAGTTTCAGAGTACATGTACCACAATTTGCCGTTGTAAATGGAAGGACAAGCGGCGGCAGTGTTTCGGCCGAAAATCTGTATAATGGGGTCAAACTTACTACAAGCGGAGGAAGTATTCGTGCAAATGAAGTAGAAGGTGAAATAGAGTTATCTACATCTGGTGGAAGTATTACAGTGAATAAAGCCTCCGGTAACATAATGGCGAGGACAAGCGGTGGGTCTATCTCAGCGGAAGATATATACGGTGTGGCTGAATTCAGGACTTCAGGAGGCAGCATACGGCTCGACAATATTTCTGCAAGAGTATCGGCAAGAACAAGTGGAGGTAGTATTCGCGGCTCATTTACAACGTTTATGGATGATATTGATCTGCAAACCAGTGGCGGCAGTATCAGAATAAGCATTCCGGACAATGACCACTACGATCTTGAATTAAGAGGAAATCGTGTTGATATTCAATTGAGAAATTTTTCAGGAGAGGTTGAAAGAAATTATATCCGGGGCAGAATAGGCGATGGAGGACCACTCCTCAAAGCAAGGACTTCCGGCGGAACGGTTACTGTTCTGTAAATATTCATTCTGATCAGTTTTTGAATCTGATAAAAGGTTGATGGACTTTTTAAAGTGAAAAGTGAAAAGTGACCCACCTGCGCTGAAGCTTTTGGGGGTAAAAAAGCTGGAGCCGAGCGACAGTCCCGATAAACATATCGGGATGAAACGGCAGACTTAAACGGCAAGTATTCAATTACTTCATACCCCACACCACATAATGCTCAAAATTTGTTACCAAAAAGCATCAAGATTGAGAAAGAGTTCACTTTCGTTCGCACTCATCGGGATTTACGCTATCGTTACTACTTTTAGATTTTAGTGAAATACAATCGTTCTGAGCATCCCGATATGTTTATCGTGACTGATGCTTCGCTCCCTCCTATCATTTTTCCCCTCTTAAGTGGTTGTTAAATCAATTTTTTTAAAGTAAACTGGAAAGTGATGTGCTTTTTTTAAATAGGATGAGGTTGTCTTTTTACTTTTATATGAAAATCAGTTTATTTTTGCCGCATTCCAAAAAACTATAAATAAGGAGGTGTATATGGGGAATCATGATGAAGGTCATGAAGCTGAAGAATTCCAGCCGAAAGGAGCGGTAGCTTTTTTTATCGTTCTCATCGTTTTTTTTACAATAATTTGGTTTTTAATGTACTTCGAACTATTAAGCCGGGGATAAAAAGATGGATAAATCAGAAAAATTAGCATTATCATTGAGTGGATTGCTTCTGGTGGTTTTTTTTGGGGCAATTATGTATGCTGCAATGGCCAAAAACATAGAAGTGCCAACATGTATTACGGATATGGATCCGTTTACGACTGACACGCTATTCCAAACCGGGCCGGACTCTTATGAACTGCAAATGGTGGCACGCATGTGGGCTTTTCAGCCGTCGACGGTTCGCTTGCCGGTTGGTTCAACAGTTGATCTTTATGTTACATCACAAGATATCATCCACGGGTTTAAGATCGAAAGACATAATGTAAACCTGATGGCAATACCTGGCGCAATTAATTATATCCGGGTTACATTTGATAAACCGGGTGAATTCTTATTTGCATGTCACGAATTTTGTGGTGCAGCTCACCATACTATGGCGGGCAGGTTTATAATCGAAGAGGGAGGATCCTGATATGAGTGAAGAAGCCTTCCGTTTTTCCAAATCGAACAGAACACTGATTGCAGTACTTCTTATTATCCCCATGGTACTGCTATTTATCGGAGTATATGGTGGGTTAATGCAAACACTGTTCAGGGCTGGAATTATTCAAAGTGATCCATTTGTAGGTGGAGACTATTATAAGGGCCTCACATTTCACGGGGTTTTAAATGCTATAGTATTTACCACATTTTTTGCTGTTGCATTCGCAAACGCATTAATTCCATACTCTCTAAAAAAGGCACTAAACAGTAAAGTAGCCTGGACTTCGGGAATCCTGATGCTGGTTGGATCTGTAATGGCGGCGATTATGACTATGATCGGTGAAGCAACTGTTCTCTACACTTTTTATCCACCACTTAAAGCTCATCCACTATTTTATATTGGTTTAACGCTTCTTGTGGTAGGATCCTGGGTTGCCTCCGCTAACTGGGTTCCCATGTATCTCACGTGGAGAAAAGAAAATCCCGGCAAGAAAACACCAATGGCTGTCGTAGGTTTATTCACCACGTTTATCGTATGGTTTATCGCAACGTTAGCAGTAGCAGTTGAAATTTTATTCATGTTGCTGCCATGGTCATTGGGTTTAGTAGATGAAATAAACGTGATGCTTGCCAGAACACTTTTCTGGTTTTTTGGCCATCCGCTGGTATACTTCTGGTTGCTCCCGGCATATGTAATGTATTATGTGTTTATGCCGAAAATATCCGGAGGCAAACTTTACTCCGATATGGCTGGCCGCCTGGTATTTATGATGTTCGTTGTATTCTCTATTCCTGTTGGAACCCATCATCAGTATATGGATCCTGCCATCAGCTCACAATGGAAGCTACTGCATGGCATATTTACATTTGCCGTTGCTCTTCCAAGCTTAATCACTGCATTTACACTGGCTGCATCTCTTGAATATTCCGGCAAAAAGAATGGTGGGAAAGGCCTTTTTGGCTGGATGTGGAAACAGCCATACTTTGATAAGGAAAAGTGGTTTTTCGCATACCTTATCACAGGGCTCCTCATCTTCATCTTTGGAGGTATTGGTGGTATAATTAACGCTTCATACCAAATGAATACAATTGTACATAATACTGCTTGGGTGCCCGGACACTTTCACCTGACGGTTGCAGGCCCCGTAATGCTGGCATTTCTCGGTGGCAGTCTCTATCTAATTAGTCAGTTTATGAACAAAGAAGTCCGCCTGAAAACATGGGCATTGTTTTCACCTTACATCTACACAATAGGGCTTCTGATAATGTCGTACGGGCTAAAAATTGGCGGATTGATGGGTATGCCAAGAAGAACAAATACAGGTGCTTCCTATGCAAATCCTGACAGCATTTTATACCAGGCAGACTGGATGGTCTACATCAATCTGACTGTTGTTGGCGGTGTAATCATGTTTATCGGAATTGTGATGTACATTGCATCTTTCTTCACTACTGTATTTTCGAAAAGTAAAGAAGGTGAACCTGTTGTTACTTTCCCGATTTCGGAACCGTTACACGATGAACCTGCACCGTGGCTGAGAAACTTCAAGCCTTACATAGTTATTGCGATCATCTTAATCGTACTTTCATATACACCTGTTATTTATGATGTATTGCAGGCTACTTACGGTGGTTCACCTCCATTCTCACCGGATAGCCCTGTACCATTGAGGTAGGTGACAATCTTGGAATTACAGGATTTATGTTTTTCAGCAGTTTCAGAAATAGAATCATACAAATTTCGATCGCAGTTTTGCTTACAATTAGTTTAGCAGCAGGCTGCGGTCGTCTTTCTGTAAAAGATACTCTTGAAGGGTACGACTTCAAACTGGTTAACCAGTTTAATGAAACTGTACATTTCCCGGAATCCTATCAGGGGAATGTTATGCTGGTTGGATATGTCTATACTCACTGTCCGGACATATGCCCGATTATTACTTATAATATGCGTGATGTTCAGCAGGCATTTCATGATTATGATAATCTTTTATTAGTTAGCGTATCATTTGATCCTGCCCGGGATACACCTGAAATTCTGTACCAGTATGCTGAAAACTATCGATTGAATCAGGATAATTGGCAGCTTTTAACCGGTGAGCAAGGAGAGGTAGAATCACTTCTTAAAAAACTTCAAATATTTACTGTAAAAACACCTACCCGTTTTGCAGATGACAATACTCCGATTTATTTTATTGATCACACAGACAGGGTGACTCTGATCGACGGAAAAGGACAGATCAGAAGGAATTATCCCGGCAGCGAGCTCAGTTCTGAAGAAGTTATTGAAGATATAAGAACATTACTTAATGAATCATAAAACAAATCCTATGAATGTTGACATGCATTTATATGTTGATCTGTGATAGGGTAACCAAATAACAATACATATTAAAAAAATGAAAAAAATACTTTTATCAACATTTATTCTTGCACTTTTTATGGCTTTCACTGCCTGCGGTGGTGAAGAAACAGCAGAACGTGCTGAAGAAGTTGTAGATGATGGTGTAAGAACCATAGATATTATCGGAACCGATGACATGAAGTTTGTTGTTCGCGAAGCAGCAGAAGGTTTACGTACCAGTGGACAAGCCGGGCAATACATTCTTCTTGATGCTATTTATGCCGAGCCGGGCGAAGAACTTCGAATTCGGTTAACCACAATCAGTAACCTGCCGGCAACAGCTATGTCTCACAATCTTGCGATTGTTGACCTTGGAACCGACGTAGATGCGTTTGCCAGGGCATCTATCACAGCAAGAGACAATGAATATATTGCTCCCGATTTTGAAGACCGGGTGATTGTAACAACTCGAATGCTTGGCAACGGTGAAACCGATACGATTACCTTCACAGTACCTGAGCAAACAGGTGAATATGATTATGTATGTACATTCCCGGGCCATTTTGCAGGCGGAATGGTTGGGAAGCTGATTGTTCAGTAAAAAAAGACCATAAAACAAAATAAAAGGCCATCGCAGAAGTAACTCTGGATGGCCTTTTTTTTAAAGCTGATTCTTATTGAAAAGAGATATAAACCGGCTGGTTTGATTCAGCCGAAAGCTTGATTGCTTCATTAAATGCACCAAGCACGATTTCTGATTCAGAATTTTTCGGAACTTCAAGAGTCCGGCTTGCAGGATCGAGGTCAGCCCGCGGATTGGCTGCACATGTTACAGTAATTTCCATGGGCGAATAGATGCTAAATGTAACAAATTGTGCAACCAAATTTAAAAAGCTGTGCCGTGTTTCAACACGAGCCACGCCATTTGTACAATGTTGTTCGGCATTTACAATACTGGGTGGCACCAATCCGGCAATAAATGAATGTGCCCAGGCCACCTGGTATACCTCATTCGATGACTGCAAACCAGTAGTAATCTGTGCATGGTAACACCCTGTTAATAAAAGGGGAATAACTAAAAGTAGAAAGATTTGTTTTTTCATATTTTTATGTTTCTATGAAGGTTAGTGGATAAGTAAATAAATGTAAATTATTTTCAACAAAATAAAACAAATTTAGGTAAGTACTTGAAGAATATTTTCTTAAATAAATTGAATATCATTGAAGGTGATTTATCAAAAAAAGAACACGCAGAAGCATTTGAGAAACTTACGGATGCGTATGCCCTGGACCCGATGGGGCTTGGCAGGCCTTTGCCAGTTCAAAGAAAAGAAATACTGATCGATGCATTAAAGAAATTTCCTCTCCAACTCATTTATATCGCATATCTGAATGGTAAACCAGCCGGGCTTGCTACCTGCTTTTTCAGTTTTTCAACATTTCACGCTGCTAAAGTAATAAATATTCATGACTTGGTGGTACTTCCTGAATATCGTAGCAATGGTATCGGAAATGCATTACTTGAAGCTGTCGAAAAAAAAGCAAAAGCAGAAAAGTGTTGCAAGGTAACGCTTGAAGTCCGAACCGATAATTCAGCACGAAATCTTTACGAACGTTTCGGTTTTACTTACGGTAAACCGAAAATGTATTTTATGAGTAAACTTATAAAATAGTCTATAGAGACTGTAGAAACTGTTTTTCATCGTAGAGATTGGTGTAGATCCGAGAAGCTTTATAACCATCAGGTAACCCCTTCTTTGACAACACGATCTGCCATAATTGGTTTTTCCTCGCCCTGAAGCTTCCTGCACTCATGAGAAGATAGTAGTTCCACATTCTGAAAAATCGCTCGCCGTATAGATCTTTCAGCCTGTGCCAATTCCTGTTAAAATTGGAATGCCAGGCCATTAGTGTCTTATCATAATCTACCGACATATTTTGCCAATCTTCCATCACCAAACTGCCTTCAAATGCTGAACTCAACTGGGAAATTGATGGTATCATTGAATTTGGGAAAATGTACTTGTGAATCCAGGGGTCAGTGTTGCGAACCGGATAGTTGCTGCCTATAGTTTGTAAAACAAAAAGTCCATTGTCGGACAGAAACTTTGATATGATTCTGAAATATTCAGCATAATTCTTGTATCCAACATGCTCAATCATTCCGAGCGATACAATATGGTCGAATGTTTCATTAAGCTCTCTGTAATCCTGCAAGCGAAGTTCAACTGGCAGTCCATGGCAGAGCTTTCTGCCTAATTCGATTTGCTGCTTTGAAACGGTTATTCCGGTTACACATGCCCCGTATTTTTCAGCCGCATATTTTGCAAAACTGCCCCACCCACAGCCGATATCTAAAACTTTCTGTGCTGGCTTTAGATCAAGTTTCTGGCATACAAGCTCGAGTTTTGCTTCCTGTGCTTCATCAAGGTTATCAGTATGATCCCAAAATGCACAGGTATAAACCATCCGGCGGTCTAACATCGCAATATAGAGGTCGTTGCCCAAATCATAATGACGCCTTCCTATTTCAAAAGCTTTGTTTTTCCGCTGTTGGTTTAATAAAAGAGACTTAAAATAGAGGAATTTTATTGAGAGGTTTGCTCCTGCCTTCGAATCAATTTCAGCATTCAGTAATTTAAGGAAGAATTGATCCGGTTTTTCAGATGTCCACCAGCCATTCATATAGGCCTCTCCCAAACCTAATGATCCATTTCGTATTACTGCATGATAAAACCTTTCATTATAGACACGGATATCCCACGGCCGATCACCATTGATTCGAATGTCAGCGGGTTCAAGCAGCTTTTTGATATAATCTGCAGTATTTCCCATTCGGATTACTTTTTAATGAAGCAATCTGATGAAACTTTCTTTACACTGTAAAGACTGCCACTATTATATATTTACACAAAAAAAAATCAAATAATCAAGAATTAAAAATTTTAGCGACCTGAAGCAGCGGATATCTCATCAAGATTTTCGTCCAGATGGATCAATACTCTGATAATAGTTTGCACTGCATCAACATAGAATTCCGGATTGATATTTTCAAAGGTATCGGTTGGCTGGTGATAATGTTCATGATCTTCCACTCCGAAATAGACAAAGGGTATTCCTTTTTCGTGAAATGGGCCATGATCGGATGCCATGGTCCAGTCTTGTGGCCACTGGTCTGAATCGTATCCAAAAAGTACATTGACAGGAGCACTTCTTGTTGCAGTTTCTATGATTGGTTTTAAAAAGGGATAATGATACGTGCCTACGGCATACAACTCATTCTGAAAATTTATACTGATCATATCCATATTTAAATTGATTACAATCTGCTCAAGTGGCACCGGCGGGTTATTCACAAATTCGTACGCACCAAGTAATCCCTGTTCTTCTGCATCAAATGCAATAAACAGAATCGAGTTCGCCGGCTGATTCTCTGAAAAATATCTTGCAGCCGCAAGCAGGCCGCCAGTACCCGATGCATTGTCATCCGCACCATTATATATTTCTCCATTAACTACTCCGAGGTGGTCATAATGGGCTGTTACAGCAATGAAACGCTCCGGATTAATACCGCCCTCAGTGTAACCGATCAAATTTTTAATATTATCGAAAGTTTGGCCGCTTCGGGGGTTCATGGATTGAAAAGGATGTTCATAATCATCCTGAAATGATGATAGCCCAAGAGAATGAAAGCGGTTTATGATAAAATTCTGTGCCATCCTGCTTTCTTCTGTTTCCGGAAATCGCCCCTGAAGCTCATCAGAAGCAAGAAATTGTATATCTTCCAGCAGCTGTTTGGCATCAACCTTGTAAATTGCTCCATGCTCATATTCAGATTCGTGAGCGCATCCGTTAATAAAAAGCAACAGCAAAAGCGTCAGGTATCGTAGGGTAATAATATTCATGATGATTATTGGCGGTTTTAAAAATTTAATCTCCTGTAACAGAATGGGTTAACATTCGTATTGTGCGTGTGTGTGAAGTGTGAGTTTATTTTGAAAAATTGTAAGTTTAATGAAATAAAATAGTACTTTCTGCATTGATTAGGAAAGGTTTATGGTATGCGAACAAATGATCAAAAATTCAAGAACAACCTTCGGGGTGGTTCTGGAGATAAACTTGATGACTATCTGTCAAAGTCACTGAATAAGAAAGTTGATAAAACTTCTCAGCCATCTCAGCATGGTGATAAAACTTTGCGCAGGTTTATATTTGTTGCATCAATAGTTCTGTTGGCATTTTTTTTACCACGGGTGATGAGCAATTTTTCCATCAATCTGCCTCCAGTTACCAATGTTTTCAGTAATGTGGTAAATGTCGGTCCAAGTGAAGACTTGTTAAACCGAATGAACACAGTGATGATTGAAATGGGTTACACCGACCTCAGTCATGATGATTTGCGTGATTTAAGAAGTGAAGGCGTTACCGCTACCTATATTTCGAATATCCGTTCTCTTGGATTTACAGATCTCACACTTGATCAGGCCGTAAGGCTGGCAAATGCTAATACGAGTTCAGCATTCATTGCCATGATGATTGAATTGGGATATGAGCTGACAATCGACGAATACATCGAACTCAGACGTGCTGGAATTACAGCACATTTTACAAGCAATATTCATGATTTGGGTTATACCGATGTTACAGTAGATCAGCTTATAAGAATGCGGAGGATAGGCGTTACACCGTCGTTAATTGAACGCTTGCAGCGAGAACGAGGAGCAGAACTATCCATGGAAGAGATTATCAGGTACCGCATCAGCAATCAATAAAAAAAAGCGAAACCGGTAATAAACCGGATTCGCCTTTCTGTTAGATAAGTTTATATCTGATTCATTATGCATTCAAGGCTGCCTGTGCAGCTGCAAGCCTTGCAACAGGAACTCTGAATGGTGAACAAGAGACATAATCCAGTCCCATTTTATAGCAAAACGTTACACTGCGCGGTTCTCCGCCATGTTCGCCGCAAATGCCGACTTTTAGTGTTGGCTTTTCCATACGTCCTTGCTTTGCAGCCATTTCCACAAGCTGGCCTACTCCCTCAATATCCAGAACCTGGAAAGGATCTTGCTGAAGAATACCCTCTTTGATGTACTCGCCCAGGAATTTGCCCGCATCATCACGGCTGTAGCCGAAAGTCATCTGGGTAAGGTCATTTGTTCCAAACGAGAAAAATTCAGCATCTTTAGCGATCTGAGAGGCAACAAGTGCAGCCCTTGGAATCTCAATCATTGTTCCAACCCGGTAACGCACTTTTTTACCTGTTTCTTCAAAAATGACTTTTGCTGTATTATCAATCACCATTTTCTGAGCTCTGAACTCCTGGGGTATTCCTACAAGCGGGATCATGATTTCCGGTTCCACGTCCAGTTTCTCTCTTTTCAGTTCGATAGCAGCTTCGAGGATGGCTCGCGTCTGCATTTCAGTGATTTCAGGGTAGGTGATACCCAGACGACATCCGCGGTGCCCAAGCATGGGGTTGAATTCGCGAAGCGACCGTACCTTACGGGCAAAAATAGTTCTTTTTATCCCGAGATCATCGGCTACCGCGTTCATTTCATCCGGGTCTTCGGGCAGGAATTCATGAAGCGGCGGGTCGAGCAGCCTCACAGTAACAGGCAGGCCTTTCATGGCTTTGAAGATTTCAATAAAATCCTTTTTCTGATACGGAAGCAGTTGTTCAAGGGCTTCTTTTCTGGCTTCATAATGGTCGGAAATAATCATGCGGCGTATCGCTTTAATTCTTTCTTCACCAAAGAACATATGTTCAGTACGGCAAAGCCCGATTCCTTCCGCTCCGAACTCACGTGCACGTTTTGCATCTTCAGGAGTATCTGCATTTGTGCGAACATTCATATCCCTGAACTCATCAACCCATTCCATGAAGAGTTTGTAATCGTCTTTCAACTCAGGTTTAATTACATCTTTTTTACCGAGAATAACTGTTCCCCGGGCTCCATCAATCGAGAGCCAGTCACCCTCATTTACAGTGACCTTTCCATTTGTGAAGTTTGCATTTTCATAGTCGATGATAATATCATCACAACCGGCAACACATGGTTTTCCCCAGCCTCTGGCTACCACGGCAGCGTGGCTGGTCATTCCACCACGTGACGTCAGAATTCCCTGTGCAGCGGCCATTCCTCCAACATCTTCCGGACTTGTTTCAATTCGAACCAGGATTACAGGTTCACCTGCAAGAGCTGCTTCTTCTGCCTTATCGGATTCAAACACCACTTTTCCAACTGCAGCTCCGGGTGATGCCGGCAATCCGATTCCGAGAACGGAATCAGGGTCTACTGTACTTGCATCGATTTGCGGGTGCAGCAATTGGTCGAGATGGGCTGGTTCCACATGTGTTTTTACAGCAGTACGTTTTTCAATCATACCCTCTTTAACCATATCGGTAGCAATTTTTATAGCAGCATGGCCTGTTCTCTTGCCACTTCGTGTCTGCAGAATATAAAGTGTGCCTTTCTGAATGGTGAATTCGATATCCTGCATGTTTCCGTAATGCTTTTCAAGTTTACGGCCCCATTCTTCAAGTTCGTCATAATCTTTTGGCATCAGGGTTTTCAGTTCACTGATATCCCTTGGAGTCCGAATTCCGGCCACAACATCTTCACCTTGAGCATTGATCAGAAATTCACCGTAGAGTTTATTTTCACCGGTTGAAGGGTTACGCGTAAAATAAACACCTGTGGCACAGTCATCTCCCATGTTACCGTATACCATGGCCTGTACATTCACAGCAGTTCCCAGAAGCCCTGTAATGTGATTGATTCTTCTGTATTTATTAGCTCGATCACTATCCCAGGATTCAAATACTGAATTTATCGACCACTCAAGCTGCTCATACGGGTCTCCCGGGAACATATAGCCGGTTCCCTTTCTGTAAACGGCTTTATATCGGTTAACAAGTTCTTTAAGATCTTTCGTTGTGAGGTCTGTGTCTTCGGTTACACCTTTTGCTTTTTTCAGTGCCTCTAATGCTTCTTCAAAAAGTTCGTGGGGTATTCCCATCACCACATTTCCAAACATGTCAATGAATCTTCGGTAACTATCATAAGCAAATCGTTCGTTGTTTGTATGTTTGGCTAAGGCTTCTACTGTATCGTCATTCAGGCCAAGATTCAGTACTGTATCCATCATTCCCGGCATCGATACAGCAGCACCTGAACGAACTGATAATAATAAAGGATGTTCGGAATCACCGAACTTTGTACCCATAATGTCTTCAACAAACTTTAGGCCATCTTTTACCTGCTGCCTCAGGCCAAGTGGCCAGTTTCGTTCGTGTGTTGAATAGTAGTGACAGGCGTTAGTGGAAATGGTAAAACCGGCGGGTACAGGCAGGCCGATTGTCGACATTTCAGCAAGATTTGCGCCTTTACCCCCGAGCAATTGTTTTAAAGAGCGGTCGCCTTCAGCAGTTCCATTTCCAAATGTATATACATGTTTTCCCTTCATCTTTTCCTCCGTTTAGGTATTAAATACTTTTAAGATTTTTGACTCTCAAATTGAAATGTAGCTTTCTATCATGTTGTGAATGTGAATTGTCCACGGTGATCAAATGAATACAGTTGTCTTTTCAAAAAAGAGCCGTCAGGATAATAATTCCGATAAGCATTTAAAATGAGTCAGGACACATTCCGACATTACAGAAATCAATCGTTACCGGATTTCATTATCTTAATTAGACATATTTCAGATCTCAAAAAAAACAATTTCAGGCTCTCCTGCAATCGGGGTGATCCCCATAATATTGTCGGGTTATGCCCGAAAGAGAATGAGCATAGTGTACGAGCAGCAAAATGTTTTTAAATCATAAGTTGAAATACCTGCAACAGTTAGTTTGAATCATAGAGCTTCCCTGCCTATTTTGGGGCTTAAAAGTGAAAAGCTGGAGCGGAGCGTAAGTCCCGATAAACATGTCGGGGTGCACCGGGCGATAGCGATTTACCATCTATCAGAGGCTGGTAAAACTATGTATATCCGATTTAATAGTTTTTTTAAAAAAACTCAAACTTAAAACTATAAACTTCACGACATTATTTGCTAACCAATACAAGGTCAATCAACCTGAAACCTTGAACCTTGAACCTTGAACCTTGAACTTTGGCCGTTTCTCACATGAAATTACAGATGCCTCATACGCTAACCCTCCTTTTCTTTTTGATGGTGGCTGCATTAGTTGCAACGTGGGTTATACCGCAGGGTCAGTTCGATACGGAAATTGTAAATGGCAGATCTGTAGTAATTCCGGGAACATTCGAAGTAGCGGAAGAACGCGGTTTTATGAATCCGGTTCAGCTGTTCATCGCCGTTCCCAGGGCATTTGCTGATGCTCAGGCGATCATTTTTTTTCTGTTTATCATTGGTGGGGTTTTGGCGATTATCAGAAAAACAGGTACGATTGATGCACTTCTCGGGCGTTTACTTGAAAAGCTTGGCAGCCGGCCGGGTACTCTCATCTTTCTGACAGTATTCATTTTTGCACTTGCTTCAAGTACGATGGGGGCATCGGCAGAATATATTCCATTTGTATTGATTCTGGCTGCACTGTGCAGAACGATGAACATGGATACCATGACAGCCGTTGGTATTATTGTTGTAGGCTATGGAATCGGGTATGGAGCAGCATCTTTCAATCAATACACCGTTGTAGTAGCTCAGGGAGTGGCAGATCTGCCCACTTACTCCGGGTGGCAGGTAAGAACAGCACTACTGGTGCCATTTGTCATGATTGGCGCCCATCATGTTTGGAGATATGGCCGTATGGTTCGGCAAGATTCATCCAAAAGCCTAATGGCAGGCATAGAATCACCTGATTTTGTTCAGAAATCAAATCATTATCCTCCATTAACCCTTTCACATGTTTATATTATCTTATCCTTTATTACGGCTCTTGGAATTGCAGTTTGGGGGATAGCACAAAAAGGTTGGTATCTCTATGAACTTGGCGCTGCTTTTCTCATACTTGGAATTATTACAGCAATAATTGGAAAAATTGGCCCAAGCAGGATGGCTGTGGAGTTTGTGAAAGGCGCTAAAGACCTCACGGAAACAGCACTACTTGTTGGTATCGCGAGAGGCATTGCCCTTATCATGGAAGATGGACAAATTCTTCATACCATTGTATATGCAATGTCTGTTCCGCTCTCCTTAGTAGGCCCGGAACTGGCTTCAGTAGGGATGATGCTGCTTCAGTCTGTAATGAATTTTTTTGTAACATCAGGAAGTGGTCAGGCATTTCTTACTATGCCACTTATGGCGCCACTTGGCGATATTCTGGGAGTAACCCGTCAGGTTGCTGTACAGGCATACCTGTTTGGTGACGGGTTTTCAAATATGATTGTTCCAACCAATCCGGTTTTAATGGGGATACTTGGTATGGCAAGTGTACCCTTCGACAGGTGGTTCCGTTTCTGCCTGCCATTATTCCTGAAACTGATCGGTTTTGCAGCGATTTGTATGGTTGGTATGGTGATCTTCGGGTTTTGATAAGGTTAAGGATCAAAGACATCGGATTTTTGTGAATACTTTTTGAGCCATGTCCATCTATTTTTGGGTTGTTATTATCTATCTTGCCTTATTGATGGGAATTTCCATTTGGAAAAGCCGTATCATCAAAAATCAGGAAGACTTCATGGTAGCTGGCCGAAAAGTCCCAACTTATAAGCTGGTAGGGACATTACTTTGCACCTGGCTTGGTTCAGGAACACTTCTTGCCGGGGCCGGTTTGGCAGCACGAGTTGGAATCTCAGAGCTTTGGCTGGCTGCCGGTGCATGGATTGGTATCATCATTGTCTTTTTTCTTGCCGGAAGAGTGAGGCGAATTGCTCAGTATACTGTACCAGATATTCTTGAACTCCGCTACAATAAATATGCCCGAATTCTTGGTACAATTGTTATCGTTATCGCCTATACAACAATAGTTGGGTACCAGTTTCGGGGAGGCGGTTTTGTTTTGAATTTGATTGCCGGCATTCCAGAGTGGCAGGGTGTGCTTCTTACAGCCGTTTTTATCATATTTTTTACTGCGTTTGCCGGAATGCTCTCCATAGTTTCCGTTGATATCATCAATGGTGCAGTGATTACACTTGCAGTTCTGATTGCAGTGCCGCTTGTGATGTTTCACCTTGGTGGTGTTGGTTACATCACAAACGAATTGGATTCAACCCTTTTTGATCCGCTTGGAGGACACAACTGGATTTGGGTGATGGGGGTTTTCTTTCCAACTTTTCTGCTTTTGCTGGGTGAATCGAATATGTACCAGAAATTTTATTCAGCTAAAAACGAAAAATCTGCAAAAAATGCCGTAGTTCTTTGGGTTATCGGTACTGTAATTATTGAAACGGCTATTGCATCTCTTGCCATACTTGCTTTTAGTTATTTCAATGCATTGGATCCCTCCGGATTACTCCATCTTGCATCTGAAGACAGTGAACGGGTTATCCTTCATACAGCACGATATGCTACTGAGGTGGGCATACCTCTCGCCGGAGGCCTTTTACTTATCTGCGCAGCTGTTGCCATTATAACATCAACCGGAAACAGTTTTTTGTTAACACCTTCAACAAATCTGACACGTGATATCTATCAGAGATTTATTAACCCGGATGCACCGGAAAAAACGATTATACTGTTTCAGCGTATAATGATTATGCTGCTTGGTATTATTGCCTGGTTGCTGTTAACTCAATTCAGGACTATTCTTGATATGGCATTTACAGCCTATACGATGATTGGTGCCGGTCTGACACCTGCACTGCTTGCCGCTTTTTTATGGAAAAGGGTTACCACCGCCGGAGGTGTGGCATCGATTGCAACCGGAATGGGAGTAACACTTACCATTGCCATTGTGAATTCTTTACGGGAAGAACCACTTATTGGTTATGAATATATTGTACTACCTGCCGCTGGCTTGTCCATTTTAGTACTGATATCGGTATCTCTTCTTACACCACCTGATCCAAAAGAGAAATGGAACACATTTTATGAAAATTAGCTTCTAACAGCTGGTTGGAAAGGTTAAGAGAAAGATTAAAATTTTTTCATAATAGAGCAGTTTCATTTTTCTAAATGTAAATAAAACTTTATTATAAATAATAAAGTAGAATACTCTTCTATACGCTTTGACTTTTCGGGAATGATGGAAAAAAAATTAAACATACTGCTTATCGAAGATAATCAGGTGCATATTATGCTCATAAAACAGTCTTTCAATGAGCTTGGTAAATATGATTATAATTTCACAGTTATAGATAACGGGTACAGGGCCAAACAGTTTTTTAATACTGTAATGGATAATCCAAAAGCAATCCTTCCGGATCTTATTTTTCTTGACTTGGATTTACCAAAAGTGAACGGGATTGAAGTATTGCGGTTCATTAAAAAAAAACCTCTATTGAGACATATACCGGTATTGATCCTTTCAGGGTCAGCAGAACATAGTGAAATGATGAAATGCTATAAATATTATTGCAGCAGTTATCTCCAAAAACCGATTAATGCTGATGGGTTTAAGGATTTGGTTGTAGCGATAGAAAAATTTTGGTTTGGTGTTGCACTGCTGCCAACCATTCTGACTACTGAAGAGATTGAAAACTGATTATTAAAGTTCTCATGCCCGATCCAATATCAGGATGATCCACTAATAAAGATGTTTAACCATCTTTAAATATTAAAACAGCATTCATCATAGCAGTTTAAAGCTGTATATTAGATAAAAAGGGATTTTTACCTCAGATTATAAATTTAACAGGTATCTGTTTATAGTTTAAAACGGTTAAAATTATCGTACAAACAAAAAAGTAGATCGTTAGATACGGGAAATATTGGTATTAATAATGATTAAACAAGGCCTTCTTCTCCTTCTGTCTTTTTTTATTGCTATTCCAGCCTATGCGTTCCAACAAACCGGAAGCGATCGGATATCTTCAGAAAGGAGCTCTGTGAACAGCCATTATGTGTTAAATATCGGTAAAATGCAGGGTAATATCATTTTGGATGGTGTGATTGATGAGGAAGACTGGCTGCGAGCTGATGTGGCCGAAAATTTTTTCATGGTTACTCCCTATGATACCAGCTACAGTGTAGCAAAATCTCAGATAAGAATGACTTATGATGATGATGCCATTTATTTATCATTGGTATTTTTTGATGTACTTGAGGATGCTCCCCGCGTGGTCGAATCACTAAGAAGGGACTTTTCGTTTGGCACAAACGACAATTTTTTGCTTTTCCTCGATCCGTTTAATGATCTCACAACCGGCTTCTCATTTGGGGTTAACGCAGCAGGTGCCATGTGGGATGGAACCATGAGCAATGGTTCTGCCGTAGACCTGGCCTGGGATACAAAATGGGAAGTAGTAACTAAAGATTATGATGACAGGTGGGTGGCTGAAATGCGGATTCCGTTCAAATCAATTCGCTATAAGGGTGGCCTGGACAGATGGAATATCAACTTTTCAAGGCTTGATTTGAGCATCAATGAAAAGTCTTCCTGGGCACCGGTACCCCGCCAATTTCCCACTGCATCGCTGGCATTTACCGGAACGCTTCAATGGGATGAACCGCCTCCGGACCCCGGCCTTCAGCTATCTGTAATTCCTTATATTTTCGGAAGTGCATCCCGTGATTTTGAAGCTGGAACCGATACCCGTTATCGTACCGACTTTGGACTCGATTCAAAAGTGGCTCTTTCTTCTTCACTGAACCTTGACCTGACCTACAACCCCGATTTTTCGCAGGCTGATGTAGATCAGCAGATCACCAATCTCGACCGTTTTGAACTCTTTTTTCCTGAAAAAAGACAGTTTTTTCTCGAAAATTCCGACCTGTTTGCCAATTTCGGTACACAGACTATCCGTCCGTTTTTCTCACGCCGAATTGGCATTGATGCACCAGTACTCGCAGGTGCAAGACTCAGTGGCAATATTGGCCAGGATTGGCGGATCGGTGTCATGAATATGTACACGGAGGATACCAGTGTTATCCCCTCAAGTAACTTTTTTGTGGCAACGGTACAGAGAAGGGTATTCACACGATCAAATCTTTCCGCGATTTTAGTAGATCGGCAAAATATCAATAAACCAGATATATGGGAAGGTGCTTCGTACAACCGTGCTGCCGGGTTACAATTTAATCTTGCAAGCCAGGATAACTTTTGGATTGGCCGTATTTTTGGGTTCAGGTCATTCACTGATGGAGTAGAACAGGGATCCGAATTTTCTCAGGGAGTTGAACTCAACTATAATCGCCAGCAATACCAGATCCGGTTCGATCAGTACTACGTTGGTGAAAATTTTGCAGCTTCGGCAGGGTTTGTACCCCGAACCGATTTCATTCAGATAAGGCCACGATTTACATACCGGTTTTATCCGGATCAATCCAGCATTGAGCAACACGGGATGAATGTGCAGTTTAACAGCTTTTTCCGCCCTGATGATTTAAGTAATACAGATCGTGTGAGCAGCCTTGGCTATTATGTCACATTTCACAACCTCAGCCGTATTGAGGTGATGGCCAATCACAATTTTGTAGAACTGAGACAGGATTTTGACCCGACCAATATAGGGATAAGCTTTTTGGACGCTGGTACAGATTACAGCTGGTTTGATGTGCTGGCTCAATACCGATCCGACTCCCGCAAGGTTTTTCGTTACAGCCTTACAGCCGGAACAGGAGGGTTTTTTAATGGGAACCGCTGGTTTGTGGAAAGTGATCTGAACTACCGTTACCAGCCCTATGGCAGTATATCTATGTTTGTCTCATATAACTCTCTTGATCTCCCTGAGCCTTGGGGGAACAATTCATTTTGGCTGATTGGCCCAAAGATTGATATTACATTTACCACAAATCTCTTTTTCACAACTTTTGTTCAGTACAATGAACAGGCTGATAACCTGAACATCAACAGCCGTTTCCAGTGGCGCTATAGCCCCGTTTCCGACATATTCATCGTGTACACCGATAACTACTTTCCCGAAACCATGGACTCCCGCAACCGTGCTATCGTCTTCAAAATGAATTACTGGTTTAACTGATTTTATTTTTTACAGTTTTCATAAAAAAAGGATAACATCCATTCACGAATAGAGTATAAGAGCTAAACTTATTTATTAATCTAACCTATGCAATATGACCGCACTTATTGTTTTAATTATCATTTTTGTTGTGCTCATTGCCTGGTCGGTGGGTATTTATAACAAACTTGTATCATTCAGAAACCGTTTCAAGAATGCATTTTCACAGATCGATGTCCAGCTCAAGCGCAGGTACGACCTCATTCCAAACCTTGTGGAAGTTGCCAAAACCTACATGAAACATGAACGCGAAACCCTGGAAGCTGTAATACAGGCACGTAATCAGGCACAGCAGGCTGAACAGCGTGCGGCAGGGAATCCGGAAGATCCAAACGCAATCCGGAACCTGATGGGCGCCGAGCAGGCTTTAACCGGGTCATTGGGAAGGCTATTTGCACTCTCAGAAAATTATCCCGACCTGAAAGCCAACCAGAATATGCTGCAGCTTACAGAAGAATTATCATCCACAGAAAATAAAATCGCTTTTGCACGTCAGGCTTTTAATGATGCTGTTATGAATTACAATATTTACCGGGAAAAATTCCCGAATATGATATTTGCCGGGATGTTTGGATTTTCACAGGCACAGCCATTTGTAATTGAAGAAGCAGCGCAACGCGAAGCCCCGAGGGTATCATTTTAGTTAAGAACTCATGGATTTTTTTGAAGCCCAGGACCGGGCAAAACGAAATACCGGGAAGCTGGTATTGCTTTACGCGATGGCCGTTTTCGGAATCATTTTTTCTATTTATGTAGTTACCCTAATCTTGTTCCATACCCAGGTCTCAGTTGAGGGGGGTGTTTCCTACTGGTATCCGGGCTGGCTTTTTACAGTAGCGATCATGGTTCTGCTGATGATTGCGATCGGTACCATCCACCGTGTTTCACAATTGCGTAAAGGGGGATCGGCGGTAGCAGAACTGCTTGGCGGCAGGAGGGTAAATCCTTCAACGACCGATAGTCTTGAAAGAAGGCTCATTAATATTGTGGAAGAGATGTCGATTGCTTCCGGGCTTCCGGTGCCTGATGTCTATATTCTTGATAACGAGGAAAATATCAATGCCTTTGCGGCCGGATTCGGAACCAATGATGCCGCCGTTGGCGTCACACGCGGATGTCTGGAGCAACTCACACGCGATGAACTTCAGGGTGTAATGGCCCATGAATTTAGCCATATCTTTAATGGTGATATGCGCCTTAACATTCGGCTTATCGGGATATTGAACGGTATTCTGGTGATTCACATCATGGGGATGATCCTGATGCGAAGCGCCTTTTATTCCGGTGCCATGCGTTCACGGAGTAATAATAAAGGAAATTCTGCTATTGCAATCATGCTTTTTGGCGTGGCGCTCATCGTGATTGGCTACATCGGTATGATTTTTGGGAGAATGATCCAGTCTGCCATTTCACGACAGCGGGAATACCTTGCTGATGCCGCGGCGGTTCAATACACACGGAACCCTGACGGGATTGCGGGTGCACTTAGTAAAATTGCTTCCAAAAGGAAAGGGGCAGAAATCAAAGATGGTCATGCCATGGAAATGAGCCATCTCTTTTTTGCAAGCAGCTTCCATTCTGCACTGGATAAACTTTTTGCAACCCACCCGCCAATTGAAGACCGTATTAAAGCTGTAGCGCCCCATTTTGGTTATGGGAAAAGCAGCAGGGAAAACCGCATTCGTCAACAGTTTCAGCAGCAGCATGTTGCCGGTTCACCCACAGCCGGGGGCAGCAGCAGGGGTGTTGGCGGCCACGCTGCTCTGACTCCGGAAGTGATACTTGCAGCAATAGGCACAATTGGCGCAGGCAATTTGAACAGGGCAGGAGAATTGCTGCGCAATATTCCACAAAATCTTCGTCAGGCCGCTCATGAACCGCTTTCAGCTGAAGCGTTAGTATACGGCCTGTTGTTTTCCACAAGTTCAGAGGCCGTAAAAAAACTTCCCGATTGGTTTTACCTTGAAGCTGGTGAAGAAATGGGTATTTCAACGGAAAAAATACTTTCAGAACTGGCAACATCTGAGCGCAGCTGGTATTTGCCGCTTGCCGAGCTCGCGCTGCCTTCACTCCGGCACATGAGCAAAGGGCAGTACAAGGTATTTCGCAGTGTTTTGGAAAAAATGATTCTTGAAGGGAGCCCGGATAATCTGTTCGGGTTTGCTCTTGAGAAAATGGTGATCCATCAGCTTGATGTTGCATTTTCTGATATGAAGAGGCCCGAAATCAGGCATCACCATTTGAAAACGCTCGGAAAGGAACTTTCGGTTCTCCTGTCGGCACTGGCATATGCCTCTGGTGCGGATACACAACAAGCATGGAATGAGGGTGTGAGTTCAATCGAACGGATTAAACCGGACGATTTGGTATTACTGCCGAAAGAAAAATGCAGCCTGAATGAACTGAATTACGCACTTGATGAACTGGCAGCTTCAGCCAATCCTGTCAAGAAATATATACTGAGTGCCGTTATTCATTGCATTACCTCGGATAAAAAGATCACCACCGAAGAAAAAGAGCTAACCCGTGCCATTTCAGAAGCACTTGGCAGCCCGATACCGCTTGGAGCGATGGGATAGAGGTTTTATCATGTTAGAATGATATGCCCCATAGGCATTCCTACGGGCGATATCCGATTTTCGATCTTTAGTACTTCGCATATCAGCAATCGGATATCGAATATCGTATATCAAATAGAAGACGTTGTCCCCACTCCGCATACCACACACCACAAGCCCTCATTCCTCAACATATACCCGGTCGCCGTCATCGATCCGGGGAACAATCGGGACTTCGTACCTCTCAAAGAAACCAAATCCCAAAAACGGCGCAATACGCTGAATCATGGTTAGGAGGCTGTTTTTCTCTTTAAATGTAGCCTGCAAAATGGCTGAAAGCTGCGCGTTAATTTCTCTCTCCCATTGCGCACCGTAACGGTCGTACCACTCTTCTTCACTCATT
This sequence comes from Balneolaceae bacterium, assembly GCA_003559375.1. Classification (GTDB taxonomy): domain Bacteria; phylum Bacteroidota; class Rhodothermia; order Balneolales; family Balneolaceae; genus Rhodohalobacter. The sequence goes on from PWLN01000458.1 coordinate 46,845, forward strand.
AATATTTCCCCCGGACTCAGATATCGCAGCCGCCTGAAAAAGGTATGTGTGCCATCATAGTCATCCAACCTGTAATGATCAATATTAAATTGAGGAATATCAATCTGATATGGTGTTGCCGGATATTCCCTGAGCAACGTTTCGATTTCTTCAGGGCCTTCCCGTTCAACCCGTGTGGTATCTTCGACTTGAGCATACAATGATGGCGCAAATCCAATAAAAATTAACATAATTATGAAAGCTTTTCCGAACAGAAAAGGAATGAACGAATTAGCAGGATTTTTTACATTACGCTTCATTTATGGTAATAGGCCGTTAACATGCTGTTGTCAGGCGAATAGAAATAATAGTGATTTATTAAATTTCCCAAATTAATCATTCTTTGCGCCTAAAGGTAACGAAAAGCACGATGGTTCCTTATAATGAATTTTGACCAGTCAAATATAAAATTATGACGGTTGTATTAACACGGGAAGTAAGCCCGTTACTGGAAAAATGTGAACTAACCCACCAGTCAAGAGTACCGATAGATATTCAGAGGGCGAAGAAACAGCATATGAAATATGAGGAGGCGCTTGAGCAAATGGGATTTACAATCCGCAGGCTGACAGCAACCCCTCATCTGCCTGATGGGGTTTTCGTTGAAGATACAGCCGTTGTATTTCCCGAATTTGCAATCATTACCCGGCCAGGGGCAGAATCGAGGCGTGGTGAGACTGAATCTATGGCCGATGTATTGAAAGAATACCGGGAGTTATATTACATCCGTGAACCCGGTATCCTCGATGGAGGTGATGTTCTTAAAGCCGGGAAAACGGTTTATATCGGGATCACGTCCAGAACCAATGAATCAGGTATTCAGCAATTTAAGGAGATTGTAACCATGTTTGGATATAAAGTAATACCCATACCGGTAACCGGCTGTCTGCACCTCAAGTCCGGTATCACTGTACTGGAACCTCACAGGCTTCTGATAAACCCCGATTGGATTCATCCCGGATATTTTGCTGATTATTCACTTGAATATGTGCACCATCACGAGCCATACGGTGCAAATGTAATCCGGTACCAGAATTTCGCCATTTGTTCAGACGCTTATCCGGAAACTCAAAAACTACTGAAAAAATCGGGATATGATGTGATTTCCATAGATCAATCCGAACTTGAAAAAGCCGAGGCGGGGTTGACATGTTGCAGCGTGATCATTGAGGATTGAGAAACTTGTATGCAAAATCGCTTTTTATTCAGCAATCTGTAAAATACATTTCATGAAATTGTCTGAAGTTGCTCAAAGAGCTATTTTCAGATATGATAAGAACCAACATCCTTTTTCTGTCACTTATTTTTTCAGGACTGATGCTATTAGCAGCATGCTTAAAATCCCCCGGAGTTTCAGACCGGGAATCCCACAATGCCATGATTGCTGTGATGGACAGTATTCTTGCCGACGCAAAAAATGATCCTCTCAAGTACTTTTATGCCAATGAATTCAGACTTGCTTATCTCGATTCACTGGTAGAGGCCAATCCCGGCATCCCTCAACTCGAATACCGTTATGCAATGGAGCTTCAAAATTCGAGGCAGCTTGAACGGTCCATTCCGATATTGCATCAGCTTGCTGATTTCATGCGGGATTCGGTTTCCCAAAGATTGGCCCATGAAGCGCTTGCTGTGAGCTATCTGCGCTTGGCCGAGGTAAACAACTGCTTTGAAAATTACACTCCATCCAATTGTATCCTCCCGTTTGATGCTGAAGCCATTCATAAAAATAAAGAGTATATACAGTCAGCGAAGCATCACCTTGAAATTCTGCATACCTATTTTCCGGGCGATTTTACCCATCATTGGATGTATAATATCGCCCATATCGCAAATGGTACTTATCCCGATGGTGTTGGCCCAAGGCATTTGATTCCAGGTATGCAAAGTGCAGAAGAACTTCCAGATTACATCAACGCTCCTTTTTTCCGGGATGTGGGGATGACAGCAGGAGTTGCAGATAACCGGATTTCCGGCAGTTCCTGTGTGGAGGATTTTACTGGAAACGGTCATCTGGATATATTTGCAACTTCATATGGGTTCGGTGATCAGGTTGTTTTCTATGAAGGTATAGGAGACGGAAATTTTGAACTGCGTACTTATTCCGCCGGCCTCGAAGGGGTGATGGGAGGTCTGAATATCGAATGTGCCGATATCAACAACAGCGGGTTTGCGGACGTGCTCATTTTGCGAGGCGCTTGGCTGGCTCAATTCGGTGAGCATCCCAATTCCCTGCTCCGGAATAATGGTGACGGCACATTTACCGATATTACAATTAAAGCCGGCCTGTTCGAAATGATGCCATCACAGGCCGTTGCTTTTGCTGATCTCAATCATAATGGATATCTGGATATCTTCATTGGTAATGAGTCACAGTCGGCCTGGCAGGGATTTTTTGTAGACGCAGATATGGATGTTGAACCAAAATCATACCCCTCAGCCATTTTCATTAATAATGGTGACGAGACATTTACACGCTATGAAAGGCTGAATGGATTTGAACTGGATGATTTTGTGAAAGGCGCTGTTTGGGGCGACATCAACAACAACGGCTGGCCTGATTTATATGTATCGGTGATGGGCGGAAACAATCGCCTGTTTGCACACCGGGGCCTTGATGACGCCGGGCTTCCTGTTTTTGAAGAGATTAGCCGACTAGCCGGTGTACAACAACCACTATTCAGTTTTCCGGTGATGATGTTCGATTTTAATAACAACGGCTATGAGGATATCCTTGCTGTTTCTTACGATATTCGGGGAATCAGGCAGGTTGCTACAGAGATCACACGAGAACGCCTGGGTATGCAAACGGTAACTGAGCATTCGAGGCTGTTTATCAATCTGGGCAACGAAACATTCAGGGATGCTTCTACTGCAGCCGGTCTGAATACTGTGATGTTCGGTATGGGTGCTAATTTTGGCGATCTGAATAACAACGGATTTCAGGACGTGTATATCGGAACCGGGGCGCCTGACCTTACCTCAATTATCCCGAACCGCCTGTTTATTAACCATAACGGCGATCGTTTTTATGAAACCACGGCCTACAGCGGTGTGGGGCATCTGCAAAAAGGGCACGGCATCTCATTTGCAGATGTAAACGGAAATGGGTTGCTGGATATCTATGCGGTGCTGGGAGGTGCTGTTGAGGGAGATTTTTATCACAATGTACTGTTCGAAAATCAGCGCTCTTATGGGAACTGGATCGTGCTTAAGCTGGAAGGGACGAGTGCCAATCGTCAGGCGATAGGTGCAAGAGTGGAAGTACAATTTGATGAAAATGGCACGCAGAGAAATGTTTTTCGTACCATTTCAACGGGCGGGTCGTTCGGTGCCAATAACAGCCGTGTGCATGTAGGATTGGGGAGTGCAGAATCGGTGGAGAAAATAATCATCCGGTGGCCGGGTGAAGAAAGACTGCAAATTATTGAAAACCCGGATATCAATCAGGTTCATGAAATCAGGCAAAACAGATAATCAGGGCAGGCAGAGAATCATTTCTCATCCTCTCTCTTACCCCCTTCTTCAGGGTTAAGTTTCACGGGCAATTCACTGCAGTATGGCGGATTATTTATAAATATTCCTTCATCCACAGGTGGCGCAAACAGAATGGGCATTGATGCAGTTAATGTGGAGTCGGGTACAAAGATTTTCATTTGGATACCGGCTGTGGGGTTACAGGGATCATGTACATATTTTTTAAGGAACTCTTCTTCTGTAAGAACCTTCCCGGTGGAGTCAGCCAGAGAAGTTGTATCGCGCTGGATGTCAGTGGCTGGTTGTGAAATAAACTCTCTGTATTCAATTTGTGATACGGAAAATGGCAGGCTGAATAACAGTATGATCAGTATGAGCGAAGATAATTTCATGAATCATGATTTATTCATAAATAACGGTATGTAATAAAAAAATTATTCAAAATAGATGCCTTTATTCAAACTGTCCGCTTTACCGTTGGCAAAAGATTTAAATAAAAATTATCGCAGGTATTACCTGCCATGAATATGTCAGACATGAATGGTTCAATTATTTTTCTTTTCTTGCATTAAGGTACATATACATTAATAAGCAAAAAACAGGAGATGTGATGAATAAAAGTATGGCTATAAAAGCACCACGAGGAACTCATCTGAACTGCAAAGGCTGGCATCAGGAAGCCGCATTACGGATGCTGATGAACAATCTCGATCCCGATGTGGCTGAGAGGCCCGAAGAACTGATTGTATATGGCGGTGGTGGCAAGGCAGCACGTAATTGGGAGTGTTACCACAAGATTGTCGAAACACTGAAGAGGCTCGAAAATGATGAAACATTACTGATACAGAGCGGCAAACCGGTTGGTGTATTCCGTACTCATGAAGATGCCCCGCGTGTTTTAATTGCCAACTCACACCTCGTACCGCGATGGGCAACCTGGGAAGAGTTTCGCCGCCTCGATAAACTGGGGCTCACAATGTATGGCCAGATGACCGCAGGCTCGTGGATCTACATCGGGTCACAGGGAATTGTGCAGGGTACATACGAAACCTTTGCCGAGTGTGCCCGGCAGCATTTTAAAGGATCTCTGAAAGGAAAACTGGTGGTAACCGCAGGCCTGGGTGGAATGGGCGGGGCTCAACCCCTTGCTGCCACCATGAATGGCGCGGCATTTCTGGGCATCGAAGTGGATGAAAGCCGGATTGATATGCGTATCAAAACAGGATACTGTGATGCGAAATGTACGGATTTGGACGATGCCCTTGAAAAAGTGCTGGCTGCAAAAGAAAAAGGGGAGGCATTATCTGTTGGCCTGCTTGGCAATGTAGCAGATGTGCTGCCGGAATTATTGGAAAAGGGAATAATACCCGATGTACTTACTGACCAGACATCAGCACATGATCTCCGTCTCGGGTACATCCCTAAAGGTTATTCCCTCGGGCAGGCGGCACAGAAAAGAGAAACGGATCCCGATGGCTATGAAAATGATGTACTCGATTCGATGGTGATTCATGTTAAAACCATGCTGGAAATGCAGAAAGTGGGTGCCATGACTTTCGATTATGGAAACAACCTCCGGGGACAGGTTGCCGACCGGCGCGGAATGAAAGAGGCATTTGATTTTCCCGGATTTGTTCCTGCCTACATCCGTCCGCTTTTCTGCAAGGGTTCCGGACCATTTCGCTGGGCAGCACTATCAGGTGACCCCGAAGATATTGCTATCACAGACAAAGCTATTCTCGAAACCTTTCCTGAAAAAGAAGCACTGGCCCGGTGGATACGCCAGGCTCAGGAAAAGATTCATTTCCAGGGACTGCCCGCACGGATTTGCTGGCTCGAATACGGTGAACGGGCTGAGATGGGCCTGAAATTCAACTGGCTGGTGAAAAAAGGGAAAGTAAAAGCACCGATCGTTATTGGCCGTGACCATCTTGACACAGGTTCAGTGGCTTCGCCCAACCGCGAAACCGAAGCGATGAAAGATGGTTCCGATGCTATTGCCGACTGGCCGCTGCTCAACGCCATGCTCAACACTGCAAGCGGAGCGAGCTGGGTGAGCCTCCACCACGGAGGTGGGGTGGGCATTGGCTACTCCATCCATGCCGGCATGGTATGTGTGGCTGATGGTACCGTGATGGCAGACCGCCGGCTTGAACGCGTTCTCACCAACGATCCCGGCACCGGAGTCATGCGCCATGCCGACGCCGGCTACGAACTCGCAGAACAAACCGCCCGCGATAAGGGTGTGGATTTGCCTATGCTCAGCACCCCTGTACCGCGGGTCGCTGACCCGCGCGGGGAAAGACTTTGAAAAAAGAAATTGGTTAAAAAGTATATTTTCCGAAAAGCGCGCATCGAAAAAGAGATAATACTTAAAAAAAGAGACCGGGCTTTCCGGCTCAGCGAGCCGGGCTACAGTACCGCGGGTCGCTGACCCGCGCGGGGAAA
>PWLN01000389.1 GCA_003559375.1 Balneolaceae bacterium
CCATACTATGCGGTCAATAGTACAATTTTAGAGAAGGTACTTGGCAAAGAAGAACAGAAAAGAGTCACCGCTCATCTTGCCGGTATTCCGAAAAATCCTTGCCTGTTTACCATAGGTTACGAAGGTGTCACGTTGGAAGCATATATGAATAAGCTGATCCTGAACGGAGTTAAAGCCCTGGTTGATGTTCGTAAAAATGCAATGAGTATGAAATACGGGTTCAATAAAAGCCAGCTTAAAAAAGCCTGCGAGGGTGTGGGTATTCAGTATATCCATTTTTCGGAAGTGGGAATCCAATCAGCCAAACGTAAAGAGCTGAATACCCAGGATGACTATAACCGCCTTTTTGTGGAGTACAAAAAAACGGTATTGCCAGAGACCATAGCCACACAAAAAGAGATTGCAGAAGTAATCAGAAAATATAACCGGGTAGCACTAACCTGTTTTGAAGCCGAAAGCTGCCAGTGCCACCGGCGTCCGCTCGCAGAATATTTAATCCAAAATCAGGAGTTAAACCTTGAACTAATCCATTTATAATGGCCAATGAGAAAAAACGAGAGAGAGTTTTAATTACAGTAAAAACCTATCCAACACTGTCAGGAAAATATGATGAACTGGTTTGCACTGCCGGATTTCGTGAAGACGGGAGCTGGGTTCGAATTTATCCCATTCCGTTTCGGAAAAAATCATATGATGAACAATACAGTAAGTATGACTGGATTGAAATTGACCTGGTAAAAAACACAAGCGACTTCCGACCAGAAAGTTACCGACCCTATTCCCACGATTCGCAAATAAAGATTTTTGATCACATCGGCACCGGTAAGAAAAGAGACTGGGCAGCCCGGAAAGCGATTGTGCTACAGCATGTTTATGCTGATTTAGCAGTACTTATAAGTGAAGCAAAGGACAAAGGAAAATGCACGTCATTGGCAGTCTTTAAACCCACAAAGATCTTAGACTTTACCGTAGAGACTGTAGAGCGAAGATGGGACAAAAAGAAAATTGATAAACTAAAAGCTAACCGTGACCAAACTACACTATTTGAAAACCCTGAAGATCCATTTGAAGTAGTAGATAAACTGCCCTACAAGTTCAGATATGTGTTTGAAGATAGAAACGGTACGATTAGCCGGATGATGATTGAGGACTGGGAAATCGGACAGCTATACTGGAACACCTTGCGACGTCATGAAGGAGATGAAGAAGCAGCTATTGAAGATGTTCGGAATAAATATTTTGATGATTTCGCTAAAACCAAAGACCTCTATTTTTACCTGGGAACAACACAAGTACATCATTATACAGCCAGAAATCCATTTGTGATCATTGGGACTTTTCATCCGCCAAAAACAGTTCAAACATCATTATTCTAATCTTGATTGATCTCTGTTTTAAAAATTTTCTCAAATGTTTTATTCAGTTCTTCAAGTTCTTTTTTATTCTCTTCAAGCGAATAATATTTGTCAATATCCATGCGGAGTCCCCCATATGCGGATCCCTCCAGATAATAAGAAGGCTTCTTCTTTCCGAAACGAAGGTAAGATTTAATTTTTTTCCACATATCTACTCTGTTTCTTTTGTTTCAATATAGTTTGTGTATGTGAATAACGCAATTATTGGCTAATATGTATTAAATCATAAAACCAATAAATCTTTATTAATGATTTAACTTCAGAGCTGTCAACGAAAAGAAGAACACACACACTACAAAATTCAATAACAACCCCCACCAAAACCCTTTGTGCTTTCCTGCCTTAGTGGCCACACCACCCGGCCAATGATATCCCGGGTAAATTCAAGATTAATACGCAGAATATTGATAAGACGTTTTTCTTTCAGGCATTGATAGTGGATTTAGAAGCGCTTATTTTAGTAATACTCTTACTTAAATAAGTATTACCATGAAAATCACAACAAAAGGCCAGGTTACCATACCGCAGGAGATCAGGGAAAAATTCGGTTTTTTACCTTATACTGAGGTCGAATTCATTGTTGAGGATGATAAGGTGCGGCTTGTAAAGAAAAAAACAGATCATTCATTCGGTAAAAAGGTTGTAGATCATCTAAGGGGAAGGGGTTCAGTTGAAATGTCTACCGATGAAATAATGTCTTTAACCCGTGGTGATTGAAATTGACTGACGTATTGGTTGACAGCAATATATTGCTGGACATTTTTACAGAAGACGAAACCTGGTTTGATTGGTCGGCAAACAAATTGTCTGAAATTGCCAATGAGGCTATACTCTACATCAACCCGATTATTTATGCAGAAATATCGGTGCGTTTTGAAACCATTGAAGAGCTGGAGCAGGCGATTCCAAATGAAATTTTCAGGAGGCATGCATTACCCTGGGAGGCTGGCTTTCTGGCCGGTAAATGCTTTATTAAATATAAAAAAAGAGGTGGGGTCCGGAACTCTCCTTTACCCGATTTTTATATCGGAGCCCATGCTGCAATCAAGAAAATGAGATTGTTAACAAGAGATAAACACAGATATTCTACTTACTTCCCAAAACTGGAAATCATTGCCCCATAACGTGTAATGAGTCAAAATTCAATAACAACCCCCACCAAAACCCTTTGTGCTTTCCTACCGTAGTGGCCACAACCCCTCACGATAACCGGCCAATGGTATCCCGGGTAAATTCGAGATTAATACGCAGGTCTTGTTCCCGGTCCTCAATATTCCCGGAAACCGGCAGTGTTTCGACATTCAGCCAGCCCTGAAAGTTGATTTCGTCGATCAGGCGAAATACCCTCTCGAAATCGATCTCGCCCTGGCCCATATAGTGCGGGTTATCTTTGATGTGAAACTGACAGATATGTTCTCCCAGGAAGGGTATTTCCTCGTAAATATCGTGGCCGAAAAAATGGGAATTGCCCACATCGTAGTACACTTTTACAGCGGGTGAATTTACCCGGTCCAGAATAAACATATTATCCACAGCAGAAAGGGTATTTTCCAGTCCCAGAATCACCCCGTGAGCTTCCGCCTCCGGCGCCAGTTCCCTGAGAATATCCGCAACATATTCCTGTTCGTGGCGCTCTTCAATAGCGCCACCGAAAAAGAAAGGGAGGAGAATCACTTCGGTACCCAGGCTGCTTGTTGCCGGGATTGCCTGTTCCACCCACTTTACGGCCAGTGGATCATCGGGATTCTTGAGGTGGTTTTCATGCAGCATCATCAGGTGCGTTCCGGCCGGGCCTATACCATGTTTTTCAAATTCATCAAAATATTGCTGCTGACGCTCTGCTCGAGCCAGGCGGAGGATTCCATCCTCATCGGGTCCGCCAAATGTGATTTCAACCCCTTCAAATCCGATCCTGGCGGCTTTCTCAACTGCACCAAGATCCGCCGGACGTCCAAGCCCGCCAAATTGCACCCCGTCACGGCCGTTAATATCAATCACACCAATTCTTACACCTTCAAGAAAACGGCGTTCACTTTCCCCGTTGTTGCAGCCGGTAAATACCGCGAGCCCTGCCGAGGCCAAACTTCCTGTCACTAAAAATTCACGCCTGGTAAATTGTTTTTTCATTTGTCAGTTCTAAATTATGTTGAAAAGGTCTGTCAAAAATATACCCGACCGGTATGATAATAGCTATTTCAGAGAAATAAAGGGGAATATTCTGTTCCGATTATGGAAGTTACTTTAGGTAATAGGATGGGTGCACGACTATTTACTTATCATGGTATAGAGATCCTTCAGCCATGCCAGCGGAAAAACGCCGCTGGCCCGGCTTCAGGATGACAGCATCGTAGTGGGGGGTGCAGCGGCGCAGGATAGAACCCGGCACAACTATGATTGTGGATGCGCCGCTGCTCTTAATAGAAGTGCCCTGTCATCCTGAACGGAGACACGGCGCTTTTTGTCGTGGCGGAGTGAAGGAACTCGTAGTTCTAAGTATATACCATTCAATATTCCCATCTTGTCAATATTATTTTCACGACCGTGGACTGCTTTTAATATATTTTCCCCGGTGCGATGCTCATCTTTTTAACGCGAAGCGCTCCGAGCGTTAGCGATTCCCACGAAGTGCTCATCTTTTGCACACGTAAGCGATACCCTTCGTCAACCCAATGCAAAAAGTGCATTGGGTGCGCAGATCCCGACAGCCTGTCCCGTACCGATAGTTCGGGGGTTCATATTGCACTGGGTATAAACCGATACCAAAGTGTATTGTTTAAACACAGCTTATTATGGAAATAAAATCATTTGTTATTCTTTCATTACTGGTGTTGACCATGCTATCCTGTTCGGATGTGGTGAACCAGGAAACTGAGATCAATATTCGCGTTTACAATGCTTCAGGCCATCAAATGAACAGTATCATTTTAAACGGGCTGGAGTATGGAAACCTGGAGCCCGGTGAAATGTCAGGTTACCAAAAGCATGAACTGGCATACGAAATTGCATCTGTGAGTTTGTATGTGGAAGACTCAAAAATCCAGATCATACCCTTCGATTATGTGGGTGAAAAACCGCTGCGTCCGGGTAAATATACATGGAAGTTAGAGCTGGATGCAGATCAAAATTTGCTGTACGAAATTAAGGAAGATTAGGTTATCAGCATTGAGTATCCGGGGTTTACCTGGTTAAATGAACACTCATGAAAATATGGTACATTAGTATAAAAATCGCCGGTTGGTGTGACGGTCTGTAAAATCGTGGAAATGTTGAGAAATTATACACCCGGTATCATATTTATCGCTCTGAATATCATAAGTTTTTCGTTTTTCACCTTCAAGATCGAAACATGGATTCCCCCTGCCACAAATGAGGGAGAGATCTCCGCGTCCGAACAGATGGGTGATTTCAGTTGTACTTTCGATAATGTACTTCCCACAGAGATTGCGACAGGGGAAACCGATTCCACCGAATGGCATGGCAGATTTGACCTGCCCGACCTGCCGTACATATGGGAACCGGCCGAACCCAATGAACGCCTTTCGAATTTTCGAAATGCTCTGCGCGACCGTATAGGCCCGGAAATGGATTCACGTGAATTGACTGAACTACAGCGCAATATTTTTGTGTCGCTGCCGGATGACTGGAGCGGTGAAGCCGCCAATTCTGCTCTTCTGTTAGAAGGTCATGCCGGATTGATTACAGATATGAGCTGTCTTGAAATGATGTTATGGAC
>PWLN01000210.1 GCA_003559375.1 Balneolaceae bacterium
CGTTTTTAAAAAGCTGAGCCCTGCTATGGTGCAGGTCAAGACCAAGGAGTTCCTTTGGCATAGCCATTTCTTCGGGACGACTACACCCTTACGGAAATGCACCTCAAGACCATCGCTCAGGCCTTATGTTAAAAAAAGGGGCCTTCCCCAAAATTCGTACCTTTTCTGATAACCAAACCATGAACAAATCCGAGGAGGACCCTATGTATTTACAGAAAGTTAATAAACTCGACTTTACCGACCAATGCATTTATGTTGGCCTGGATGTGCACAAGAAGAATTGGAAAGTAGCCATTTATCATGACTATGGTTTTTACAAATCCTTTTCTCAGGATCCTGACCCTAAGATACTGATGCAATATTTACGACGTACGTTTCCTGGCGGGCAGTACCATGTGGTGTACGAGTCCGGTTGTTTTGGCTTTTGGATTGCCCATCAACTCCAGGCTTTGGGAGTACACTGCATTGTGACACATCCAGCAGATGTACCAACCACTGACAAACAAAAACGTCGAAAGACCGACCGTGTGGATGCCAATAAATTAGCCCAGGAGCTGCGTGCGGGTAAACTCACACCCCTATATGTGCCAGCTATATCGGCCATTAGTGACCGCATGCTGGTGCGTACGCGGGCAAAAATGGTAAAAAATCAAACCAGGTTGAAAAATCAGATTAAATCGCTTTTGACTTTTATGGGCATCCCGGTTCCCTTTGATTCCAAACAGCACTGGTCACGTCAGTTTATGCATTGGCTGCAAACCCTGGATTTGCCGCAAGCCACGGCCACGGCCAGCCTGAAGGCGTATTTGGTTCTTCTTGAGGATACACGCAACCAGCTGGCTGACCTCACCCGGCAGGTCCGCCAATTAGCCCGTCAACCCACTTACCAACCCCTGGTTGAGCTGTTAATGAGTATTCCCGGGGTTGGTCCGATCACCTCGATGGTATTGATCGTTGAACTAATCGATATGCATCGATTTAAAAATCTAGATAAACTCTGTGGATATGTTGGCCTTGTTCCGGACATCGAATCTACTGGACAGACGACCCATGTCAAAGGGCTGACCAAACGTGCCAATACCTACGTCAAACATATGATCATTGAAGCCAGTTGGGTAGCCATTGCCAAAGATCCTGCTTTGATGAGCGATTATAGCAAATTGATCATGCGCATGAAAAAGCAACATGCGATTATCCGAATGGCGAGAAAACTTCTGGCAAGGGTTCGTTTTGTGTGGATGCATGAGAAACCCTACCAGCATAGCTATCAGCCGGTAAGCTGACAGATGAAAAGACGACCAAAAGGCAATGACAACGAATTGAATACTATTTTGTGGAGTAAGCGCTATTGTCATCCTGCGATATCTGCCCGGGGTATCCCAGCCAGAGAATCCGCTACGCTCAGGCTGCGTCTCCACATATTTGATTTAATCAAGACCTTGCAGCTGGCCGATTCTGCGATGGTACAAGTCTGCTAATAGAAGACTCATTCAATGGTTTGTCGTTGAATTCAAAAAAAATTGCCTGGCAATTAAAGGGAAGCAGTACGTGTGGGTTTGGCCGATGCAGCCGATGTGCTTATTGGCTTTTAGAGCCGCAAGGCGGCATAGTTCATGCAAATAAAGCAAGGATAAATAAAGACAAGAAAACAGTTAAACATCATGATAATTTTTGAAAAAAAATTGCCTTTATACTTGAATTTTTTCATAGAAGGATGACAGTGCGGGTTTTTATCAAGAGGCGGCGCATACGGTATTCGGTATGCCGGGATTTATCCGCGCCGCCTGGTTGTACAAAGTGCCCTTGTCATCATGACCGGAATCCCGACGGTGTATTTTCCCATCGGGATGCCTTCGGCGCCGTCGGGCTGGAGTGGAGGGATCTCCTAGATATGGCGCGTGTCTATACAGAGATCTCGCTTCGAGGGGCTCATTTTTTGTACACGAAGTGAAAAGATGAGCCTTACTAAAGCACTTTTTTAAAATCTAAGCATACCCACTCCAATTTTCGGACTATTGTCACAAAAAAAATCTGTAAGGAAATAGAATTTTCGGGTTCATATGAATATGAATAGAAAGAGACATATTTACCATGCGTACATTGTAACGAACCGCCACCATACAGTACTGTATACCGGGATGACAGGGAAAGGATTATTCCGAATCTTTGAACACATTGAAAAAACAAATCCAGGATTTACAAAAAGGTATAACCTGGATAAACTGGTATACCTGGAGCGTTTTACTGAGGTAAGGAATGCCTTAGCCAGGGAAAAGCAGATCAAAAAGTGGCGCCGCGAGAAGAAAATCTGGATGATTGAAAAATACAACCCCGGCTGGGAAGATCTTTTTTTGAAATACACACGCAAGGCCAATAAGAGCAATGAATCACACCCATTCGGCGGGCAGAAGAAAGGCTGATCTAACCCTGAAGGTGATGCCCGCCGGTGATTCTCAACTGCCCTTGTCATCCCGACCGAACGGAGTGAGCGGAGGGATCTCCTAAATAAGGTGCGGATCAATAACATGGAGATCCTTTTATTAGTAAGTCCTGAGAACAGGGAGTTCCTTCGACTATGCCCTTGCGGAAAAGCACCGCAATGGCTACGCTCAGGATGACAGTGCGGATTTTTTTTCAAGTGGCGGCGCATAACGAATTTGGTATGCCGGGGGTTGTCCGCGCCGCCTGGTGGCGCCCGGCGTCCTTGTCATCCCACCTGCCCTCGACCCTTCGGGGACCGAACGGAGTGAGCGGAGGGATTTCGCTTCGCGGGGAAAAGATGAGCCTGGTTATGGTGCGGGTCCATAACATAGGATTACTTTCTTAGTAAGTCCCAAGAACAAGGAGATCCTTCGATAAAGGTTTTCCTGTTTTAGAGAGTATTGCTTGGGATTGGAATTTGGCAAATTTTTCATTCCGTAAGCTAGAACAGACGGCAATGTTGTAGAATTCAGGTTTATCTTACCACGAAACTTCGATATTCGGTGTTCGATATTTTCTCAAGATTTCCTCTCTTTTGAGTTTATCTTGGAGAAGATTTTTGTATCTTTGGCACCTGAAAATGAGGCTGCACCGTGCAGTCTGATTCTAAGCGCCAAACTAATTAACCTGTTGAATGGAATCACCCACAGCGCTCGTAAGTCTGATTATTGGTTTACCGCTACTTGGTTTCTTGATTAATGGACTACTGGGGCTCTCTTTCAGAGGGTACCGGAATAAAAAAAACCTGATTGGAACGATCGCCAATCTTGCTGTTTTCGTTCCTTTTCTGATTACTGTTTACTTTTTTGTCAATTTTAATGCCGGTTCCGGTGCTATTCATGCGAAACTTTTTACATGGATTGATACCGGAGGCCTTACGGTTGACTTTGCCTATCAGCTCGATCAGCTATCGCTCATTATGGGTCTGGTTGTTACAGGGGTTGGATCACTGATTCACTTTTATGCTATCGGTTATATTTATGATGATGAAGGTTTCTGGAAGTTTTTTGCCTACATGAACCTGTTCATCTTCGCAATGCTAAACCTGGTACTTGCCGATAATCTCCTGCTTCTTTTTCTCGGATGGGAAGGTGTAGGCCTCTGTTCGTATTTGCTGATCGGTTACTGGTATACCGACATGATGAAATCGGACGCAGCCAAGAAAGCATTTCTCTATAACAGAGTGGGGGATTTTGCTTTTCTTGTTGCCATTTTTATCATTTTTCAGGCGGTAGGAAGCCTTAATTTTGATGTGATACTCGCAAACCTGGATGCATTTACAGGAGATGCTGTTTTCTGGGTTGCCTTTCTGATGTTTATTGGTGCTACCGGAAAAAGTGCCCAGATTCCACTCTTTGTTTGGCTTCCGGATGCCATGGCTGGCCCGACACCGGTTTCCGCACTCATTCACGCTGCCACCATGGTTACCTCGGGAATCTATCTCATCACAAGAATGTCTTCGATGTACGTGATGAGTCCTGAAGTGATGATGATTATTGCCGTTATCGGTGCCCTTACCGCAATTGTAGCAGCGACTATTGCCATCACTCAGTACGACATCAAAGCAGTGCTGGCATATTCAACGGTGTCGCAGCTTGGCTTCATGTTTCTTGCACTCGGGGCAGGAGCCTATACCGCTGCCCTTTTTCATGTGATAACACACGCATTCTTCAAGGCCTGCCTCTTCCTTGGGTCCGGCTCGGTAATCCATGCCATGCACCATGTGGAACACAAACTACACGATAAAGGAAAAGATGTTCATTTTGACCCGCAGGACATCCGGTATATGGGCGGCCTCCGCAAATATATGCCTTCTACATACAAGACCTTTTTAATTGCTACAATTGCCATTGCAGGAATACCGCCACTGGCCGGGTTTTTCTCAAAAGATGAAATCCTCATGCACACCATGAATATGGGTTTTGAAGGCTATGCCGGTGCCATGTATTTCATCCTGTGGGGTGTAGCCACGATTACCGCATTTTTAACGGCATTTTATATGTTCCGTCTAACACTCACCACATTCCATGGCAGGTTTAAGCTGCCCGAAAAAGTGAAAGGTGCTGAAGATTCAGAGCAGTACCTGCACGAAAGCCCGGCCACTATGACCATTCCTTTGTGGGCACTTGCCGGTCTATCGGTTGTTGGCGGATTTATCGGCATACCGAATTTCATCTCAAAAACTTTTGGAGGAGAAGGAGCCATAAACTGGCTTGGTGCGTGGATGAGCCCGATTGCCGCAGATATACCTCTAACTCTCTCTATTCCCGCTGAATGGGGATTGATGGTTCTGGCCACCCTGGTAGCTGTTGCCGGTATATATTATTCATTCCGGATGTATGGAAATGATAACCAGGCGGAATCAGATGCGAAGCTTGCTGAACGTTTTGGCGGCCTTTACCAGGTATGGAAAGAGAAATACAGCCTGGATGAACTTTATGAAGGTGCGGTGGTTCACCCTACAGTACGATTCTCAGACCGGGTATTAGCCGTTTTTGATATGAAGATTATTGATGGCACTGTGAATGCCATAGCCGGGATTGTGCGCCTTACAGGCAGCCTTCTCAGGTATATACAAACCGGAGTCACCAGCAATTATGCCCTGTTTTTGATACTGGGTGTTATCCTGGTGCTTTCATTATTACTCTTTTAAAGATAGTTGCAGATACTGATGGAGTACCTATTAAATATCACGATTTATCTACCGCTGCTCGGTGTTGTGGCATTTCTCTTTATCAGGGGTGATGAGGCAGTGAAATGGGTGAGCCTGGCCGTGACCACCATTACCTTTTTTCTGTCACTCCCGCTTCTCTTTAATTTTGATGTGGCCAACTCTGCGATTCCGCAATATGTAACGGAGGGTACACCGATTTTTTTGGGTATGGACATCAAATACCTGGTGGGCCTCGATGGGCTTAGCATGCTGCTTTTCATGTTAACTACACTATTCGGGCCAATTGTGATACTGGCCTCATGGAGCTCCATCAAAAAGAGCCTGATAGGATATTATTCCATGCTGCTGATTCTGCAGACCGCCTCACTGGGGGTTTTTGCCTCGCTCGACCTTGTTGTTTTTTACGTGTTTTTTGAACTGGGCCTTATCCCAATGTACTTCCTGATTGGAATTTGGGGAGGAAGTGACAAGATTCGTGCAACCATCAAGTTTTTTATCTATACCCTTGTGGGATCGCTGCTGATGCTGATAGCCCTCATTTATCTGGGCTATAACGCTGGTGCGGCCACAGGTGTGTACGATTTTACCTCAGACTGGCGGTTCATATCAGGGCCGGATTATACCATCGGACTGGTAGAGCAAACATGGCTGTTCCTCGCCTTTGCCCTCGCGTTTTGTATCAAGGTGCCACTGTTCCCGTTCCATACATGGCTTCCCTACGCGCACACGGAAGCGCCCACGGCCGGATCGGTTGTTCTTGCGGCCATCATGCTGAAACTGGGAACCTATGGCCTTGTACGTGTATGCCTGCCTGTTTTTCCGAATGCATTCATGGAGTTTGCCCCGCTTATGGCTGTACTTGCTGTAATAGGCATCATATATGGTGCCCTTGTTGCAATGGTTCAGAAAGATGTAAAGAAACTTGTTGCCTATTCATCAGTGAGCCACCTTGGATTTGTGGTGCTTGGTATTTTTGCCTTTAATACCATGGCCGTTCAGGGAGCGATTATACAGATGATCAATCACGGGCTTTCAACCGGAGCGCTCTTCCTTATTGTAGGGATGATATATGACCGCCGTCATACCCGAATGATCTCCGATTTTGGCGGCATTGCGAAAAAGATGCCGGTATTTGCCGTGATGTTCATGATAGCCACACTGGCATCTATTGGCCTGCCTGGGTTGAATGGTTTTATAGGAGAATTTTTAATTCTGAACGGTGCATTCATCTCAGAACTTTATGCCAATCATGCCTATGCTGTAATCTCTGCAATAGGAGTGATCCTTGCAGCTGCTTACATGCTTTGGATGTATCAGCGGGTTATGTTCGGCCCCATTACCAAAAAAGAGAATGAATCACTGATCGATCTGAACGGGCGTGAAATAGCTTTGCTTGTACCGCTGGTCATATTTATGGTATGGATCGGAATTCGTCCGGTTGACTTCACAAAATATTCAGAGGAGTGGGTGAATTCGTTTATTACGATGTCTGAAGAAAAGAGTGTGGCTGTTATTGAAAATACAGATCCCGGTGAAATTCCCAACTGGACTGCCAGGCTTTACGGAATAGAATCCGGAGAACAGAATAACCTTTTAGCACAGCAAGACTAATTTTCAATTGTTATGAAAGCATTATCATCAGAAGAAATTCAGGACCACTTGAAAGAAGTTGACGGTTGGCACTATTCCGGTGATAAACTCAGCAAGGACTTTACATTCGCCGATTTTAAAGAGGCACTTTCATTTATGGTGAGAGTAGGTTTTGAAGCTGAGGCACAGGCACATCATCCGGAGTGGTTGAATGTTTACAACCGTGTTTCAGTGAGCCTGAACACGCATGATGCCGGCGGTAAAGTGACCGTGAAAGATTTTAAACTTGCAAAGGCTATAGACAGGGTTGTTTCCCGAAATGAAGGTAGCTGATTAGAATAAGATAGTTAAAGAAAACCGATGGATTATTTACACGACTTACAGTCCTTTCTTCCGGGTATCATTGTAGCGGTTGCCGGACTTGTGGTTATCATGCTGGATGCATTTAAGAAAGGTGTGCACCTTTCGTATGGCATTACGGTTGGCGCGCTTGCGATTGCTCTGATCATAGGGATCCAGGCGCTTTTTGGAGATACAGGAACAGCTTTTACAGGCATGATTGTACATGGCGGTATCGGAGCATTTGGAAAAGTGCTGGTTTTGGTCGGCACGCTGTTTTGTGTACTGATATCCAAAGATTATCTCTCTGAAAAGGACCTTCATAATGGGGAGGTTTACGGAATGTTGCTATTTGCCACAACGGGTATGCTTGGGCTGGCGGTGTCAAACGATCTGATTACACTGTTTATAAGCCTTGAAACCATGTCGATCTGTCTCTATGTACTTGCAGGGCTGATGAAAAATGAAAAAATCGGGGCAGAGGCTGCATTAAAGTATTTTCTATTGGGTGCGTTTTCAACCGGATTTCTGCTATATGGAATTGCCCTGATTTACGGGGCTACCGGGCAAACCAATCTCACAGATGTTGCTGCTGCGGCTGAGCCGACGCTGTTATTCCTCGCAGGGGCAGGCCTGCTGCTGGTTGGGATATTTTTCAAAATTGCAGCTGTACCTTTTCATATGTGGACGCCGGATGTATATCAGGGCACTCCAACCACTCTCACCGCCTATATGGCAACAGCTGCAAAATCAGCCACATTTGTCGCCTTTATCCTGATACTTACCCGAATGCTGCCAAATTCGGAAATAGCCGACTGGACAAATGTAATCCAGGTAATTGCCATCATTACCATGATTGTGGGTAACCTGATAGCCCTTGCACAGGATAATGTGAAGAGGATGCTTGCTTATTCCAGCATAGCCCATGCCGGATACCTGATGGTAGGATTAGCTGCAGGCACTGCAGCAGGTTACTCAGGCGTTCTGTACTATCTTTTTGCCTACACACTGATGAACGTTGGAGCGTTCGGTGTGATCGCGTATTATGAACGTAATCATAATCTCGACTTTACAGAAATTGACAGTTATGCAGGCCTTGGGTTTAAAGTGCCGGTAATGGGTGTAATGCTGTCCATTTTTCTTTTCTCTCTTGCCGGGATACCGCCGCTGGTAGGGTTTGTTGGAAAATATTATGTTTTTGCAGCCGCGGTACATGCCGGATTAATCCCACTGGCCATTATCGGTGTACTGGCAAGTGCGGCAAGTGTGTATTATTATCTGAGAGTAATGGTATTCCTCTACTTCAAAGAGGCGCATAAAGAATACACTCTAAAAGCTCCGGGATTCCTATTTAAAGCGTCGCTGATCGTACTTGCGGTGCTTACTGTCTATTATGGAGTAGAACCGGTTTTGCCTACAACCGGCTTGATTGAGCTGATTACATCATATTACCCGGGGTAAAACTAAAAACGGCCCCGTAGCCCGGGTCGCTGATCTCAGATTTTAGATTACTTGATTTTTGATCGGTCACAATAAACAGGAGATCCTTTTGAAATACATAAAAAAACATATAAGGAATCCCAATGGGAAATCACCGAATCACCGATTTATTTACTTCCCAAACACAGCTACGATGATTAAACCCCACACTACCCCGTCCATACTCCATTGTCCATCGTGCCTTTGCGCCTTATCGGCCATTCCGATTGTGCCTTCCTGCCTTCGTGGCAATATCCGCAAAACAGAAATTGTTAATAAAAATATCAATCCGTATATTTTGAGGCTCTGTTATCGGCATAGTGCACGATGACTGTTTCCAATAATGGAAATCAACCAAAGACAAAACAGAATGAAGAAAGATTTCTATGAAATGACCTATATTCTGAATCCGGTGCTTGAAGAAGACCAATTTTCAGAAATGGTGGGTTATGTCAATAAACTGATTGAAAACAACGGCGGAGAGATCGTTGATACAGATGAATGGGGGGTGAAGAAGTTTGCCTATGAGGTAAACGGTAAGGGCAGCGGCTATTACGTAAACCTCTATTTTCATGCGCCGGCAAATGCTATAGAAGTGGTAGAGCGTAATCTGCGTATTCACGATAATGTGATGAGGTACCTCACACTGAAATACGATGCAAAAATGCTCAGGCATTACGATTTGAAGAAGAAAGGCGAATTACCTGCAATTTTTGATGTAGATATTGCAGAAACCAGCGATGAAGACTAACTAAGGAGAACAGCTATGATTAATAATCCATCACATCCCAAAAAAGGCCATTTAAAGACCAAAGACTGCAAGTTTACGAAAGCAGGAATTGAGTATATCGACTATAAACAGACCGATCTGCTTGAACGATTTGTAAATGACCAGGGCAAAATTCTTCCGAGGCGAGTTACCGGCACAAGTGCCAAACATCAGAGACAGCTTGCCACTGCTATCAAGAGGGCAAGATTCCTTGCCCTGATTCCATTTGTAAATGAAAATATGAGATAGATAAGATTTTTATTATGAAAGTAATTCTGAAAGAAGATGTTGAAAAACTCGGCTCAGCCGGCGACCTTGTTGATGTTAAACCTGGCTACGGGAGGAACTACCTGATACCTCAGGCAAAAGCCATTCTGGCAACTGATGGCGCAATCAGGCATCATGAAAAAATGAAAAGGCAGGCTGAGCTTCGTGCAGAACTCACTGTGGATGCCGCTAAAGAACTGGCCAGGAAACTGGAAGCTACAACGGTGACAATACCTGTAACTGTTGGTGAAGATGAAAAGATTCATGGTACAGTAACCAATATCCAGGTAGCCCAGGCGCTTGAAGAAAGGGAAATCATTATCGACAGGCGAAAAATTACAATTGATGACGACATCAAATCGTTAGGTGAATATTTCGCCACTGTTGAAGTGCTCGGCGATATTAAACCGAAAGTAAAGATTTGGGTTGTAAAACAGGATTAAATCCTGCTTCAAACAAAACGGCTCATTGAGGCGTTATATCGAAATCATTACATTGAGTTTGAATAAACCGGATGATTGGTATTTCTGCTATATCAGCCGGTGAAGTAATTTACGGCCTGTTATCATGAAAATAATGTGGTTTTTAAAAGGGGTTGCACTTTTTGTGTTAACCCCGATTTTTGTTTTCGGTCAGCTTCTCGATCCCGTTCATTATACACTCGTCGAATCGCCTGATTCTGCCAAGGCAGGTGAAATCTTCACTGTAGTAGTTGAAGCGGAAATTGAAGGCGAATGGCATCTCTATTCGATACTCAACCCACCTGATGCAGGGCCTTTTCCCACCACTTTTTCATCCGGCTCACCGGATATGGCTATTGCCGGGGAGGTTACGGAAAACGAGGCAGTAATAGCTTATGATCCGAATTTTGATACCGAGCTTGGCTGGCATTCCAACCGGGCTGAATTCAGGATTCCTGTAGCGTTCCGGCCCGAGCTGCAAGGTAATCATACGATAAGGCTCGAAGTGCTGTACCAGGTGTGTGACGACCGGTCTTGCCTTCCACCGAAAACCAAAGAGATTGAAGGGCAGATAATCATTGCCGGGATTGCAGACCAGCCTTTTGATAATTTTCCTGATATTGCGGCTGACACATTATCAGAAACTGAGCGTTTTGAGCTCACAAGCGACAGCAGAGTTGCATCTGGAGGAGTATGGGGGTTTCTATGGCTGGCAATTACAGCCGGGTTAGCGGCACTGCTCACTCCCTGTGTATTCCCGCTGATTCCACTGGTTGTTTCATACTTTTCAAATCAATCTGCAGGAGGGAAAAAAACCGGATGGGGACAGGCGGTGATTTTCGGGCTTTCCATTGTACTTATTTTTACTGCTATCGGTGCACTTCTTGCACTCATACTGGGTGTAGCAGGGGTTAGCCAGTTTGCATCAAATCCGTGGGTAAACCTGTTTATCGGAGTGCTGTTTGTAGTTTTTGGAATTAGTTTATTAGGTGCATTTGAACTGAGGCTGCCCTATCAGTTAACGAACTGGCTCAATAAAAAAAGCCATGAGGGAGGAGGCATTATTGGTACACTTTTTATGGGTTTTACAATAAGTGCGGTTTCATTTTCGTGCACGGCACCTTTTGTAGGTGCCATACTGGCAGCTACCACAGGAGGTGAGTGGTTCTATCCTATTGTTGGCATGCTCGGATTCTCGGCTGCTTTTGCGAGCCCATTTGTGCTATTTGCCATGTTTCCGGGATATCTTGAATCTCTGCCAAAAAGCGGAGCATGGATGAACCTTGTAAAAGTGATCCTTGGTTTTATCATCCTTGCAGCCGCAGTTAAATTCTTATCAAATGCCGATATCATCTGGCAATGGGGCATCCTTACGCGTCCGCTTGGTATCGCTATTTGGATTATGCTCTTCTTTTTAGCAGGGCTCTATGTTATTGGCAGTTATGCACTTCATGGCGAAAAAAAACCTGAGCACATCAGTACCGGAAGGCTTTTTCTTGCGATGCCATTCTTTTTATTCAGTTTTTATCTGCTGCCTGGTTTAATGGGGGCATCGCTTGGAATATGGGATGCGTGGCTGCCGGCCCGGCAGGCAACTGATGTCAGTATTGTAACAGCTTTGGGAAGGGCAGGAGGCGCAACGGTTGCAGAAGATCTTTGGTCGGATAACTACGAAAGGTCTGCAGAGCGTGCCATTGCCGAGGGAAGGCCTCTGTTCATAGATTTTACGGGTTATACATGTACGAATTGCCGTGCTATGGAGAGTGTTGTTTTTCCACAGCCAAATATTGCAGAAAGGTTTGAGAGAATGGAAAAAGTGAAACTCTATACCGACGGTGGCCAGCGCGCCAATGAAAATCAGAGGTTTCAGTTTGAGCTTACCGGAACCCTTGCATTACCCACATATGCGATTGTAGACCCCCATACCGGTACAGTTTTAGACCAGCTAATCGGGTTCACACGCGCCGCAGATTTCGAAAAATTTCTCGACAGGGGTTTAGAACGGTTTCAGAGGGTACAATTGCAAAGAGATTCGGGATAATTTGTATCTATTATTCATTTATTTAGTGCATTTTTTCATACAAGTAAAAAATTGTATCAGTTTTGATGAATAATATTGCAAATGAGCTACTCTTTTTGGATTTTTGTTTATTCATGTTCAAATCAAAATTTTAAACGCTCTATGACTATTACACTAAATAAATTATCAATTTTCATACTCCTGCTATCATTGGGTATAATGTTCAGTTCCTGCCGGACTTCAGAAGAGATTATTGAGCCTGAGACGCAGCCAACTGCAACTCATGATACTGGTGATCAGGAAGAATGGGTAGTTGAAGAAGAAGAGGCACCGGTTGTCGAAAATGTGACCGAGCTTGCAACGATTCACTTCAATTTCGACCGTTATACCATCACAGACCGTGCTGCAAGGCAACTCGCTGAAAACGTTCAGCTACTGAGAGACAATCCCAACACAAGGGTGCGAGTGGATGCTTACACAGACCACATTGGAGGAGATCAGTACAACCTCAGGTTGAGCCTCAGAAGAGCCGCTTCAGTTGTAGAGTTCTACAGACAAAACGGTATAGCGGAACACAGAATAGAGTCGCGCGGGCTTGGCGTATATCCTGTACAGTGTACAGAAGCACAAATGGATCGTGATTCACCCGGCTGTGAGGTCATGCGCAGGGCTGAGTCACACCCGTTGCAGCCTGCACGATAAACGTGATTATGGATAAAGTTTTTAAAAAACGCATCAAAAATTTTATTGATGCGTTTTTTTTTGCCTGTATGTTAATCAGGCTGCACTGAATGTAAACCGTTGGCTTTCTGTGGTATATTTAAATTAAAAATGAAAAAGTTCAGTGCATTTATTAATTTGTTTAGATGTGATTGCATTATCTGTTCAGATGTGTGATGTTTAGTAACAGATTGAATAAATTTATAAATATTTCATTATTAGGTTTGGCACTTAGTGCAATCATCTGATATATTACAACGTAACCCATTTTTTTAGCGATGCTGAAAGATTGTATATATGAAATTAATGTCAAATTGTTTTACTTATTTTGACTTTATGTTCTAAATGATCTATCATTTCGCTTCAAATTTTAGCTCATAACCAAAAATAACGCGGAGTAAACGTATGACTTCATCTTTAGCTCTCTTTTTTCTTCAAGCTGGGGCTGATGCTGGCTTTTTTAATGTATTAGTAGAAAAATTCAATGAAGGTGGTGAATTTATGTGGCCGGTATTGATAGCACTGGTATTAGGCCTGGCTATCTTCCTGGAACGAATTATCACTCTAAACCTGGCTGACATTAACACCCGAAAATTTGTTCTTGAAGTACAACAGGCACTACAGGAGGGTGGCATCCCTGCAGCTCAGGAATTATGTGCCAAAACAAGAGGCCCGGTTGCTTCTGTATTTCAGGCTGGCCTTATGCGTGCCGATGAAGGTATCGATGCCGCTGAAAAAGCAATTACCACTTATGGCTCTATCGAAATGAGTTTTCTGGAAAGAGGGCTTGTGTGGCTTTCGCTCTTTATCGCTATTGCCCCACTGCTCGGCTTCCTTGGAACGGTAGTAGGTATGATCGAAGCTTTTGATGCCATCGAAGCTGCTGCCGACATTTCCCCAAGCCTTGTGGCCCGTGGTATCAAGATTGCACTTCTTACAACTGCAGGTGGTCTTTTGGCTGGTATTATTCTTCAGATTGGATATAACTACTGTGTCTCTAAAATCGACAGGCTCATTGCAGATATGGAAGAAAGTTCAATAACCCTGATCGACTCTATCGTACTGCTGAAAGAAGGCAAGCAAATAGTGCAAGGCGAAGAATCAACAGATGAAGCCTGATTAACTGTACTAAACCGTTAACTTAAAACGTAATATAACCATGATTGACAGTTTAGCAGTTGGTTTAGCTATGGGACTTATCGGTATTGGAGTTGTTGGTATCATCATCTCAGGTATCCGAAATGTCTTTAACGGCAAATCAGAATTTAAACGAATAACCGTTATGCTGGTGCCCGTTGCTGTTTTTGTAATCTCATATTTCACTATGGGTTCATTTGAACAGGCCGGGGTTGCTACAATGGCATTTATGATCATTCTAATGCTTATATCAATCCTGATAACAGGTACCCGCGGAACATTTAAATTCTAAGACTATGTTTAAAAAACGAGGCAGGGGCGATGCTGATATTCCAATGTCGTCTCTTGCAGACATCGCATTTTTGCTGCTGGTATTCTTCCTTGTTGTAACAACAATTGATGTTGATACCGGTATTGGGCTGGTTCTCCCGCCAATACCTGATGATACAACACCGCCGCCGCCGGTACGCGAAAGAAACCTCATGAACATTCTTGTAAATGCCCAGGGAATGGTATTGATTAACGAACAACCTGCTGCGATCCCAACGGTACGCGAAAGGGTTAAAGCGTTTATTGATAACCATGGTGTAGACCCGGATCTTTCTGAGTCTCCGGATGATGCAATTGTATCCATTAAGACTGACCGAAGAACCCCTTATAATGTTTATATCGACATGCTTGATGAAGTAATGGGCGCCTATGAGGAGCTTCGCCATCAGGCTTCTATGGACAGGTTTGGTGTACCTTACAGTTCACTGGAACAGGGAAGTGAAAGGCGGGCAGAGATACAGGAAATGTATCCAAAGAAAATTTCAATCGCAGAGCCTGACGAAGGGTAATTATTATGTCGAAATTTCAGAAAAAACAAGCGAATACGAAACAAGGTGTTCCAACATCAGCTATGCCTGATGTTGTATTTATGCTCCTTATCTTTTTCATGGTTACTACTGTACTCCGCGAAGTAGAATTGCAGGTGCAGATCGATTATGCCGCTGCAGAAAATATTGAAAAGATTGAGCAGAAACGACTTGTAAGTTATGTCTACATCGGGCCGGAACGCCTGGGAGGAGGCCGGCTTGGTGAAACAAGAGTTCAGATTGATGATGCCCTTGTTGATGATATCAACGCTATACGTAATATTATGTATGATAAATTGATGGAACAGCCCCGGCTTATTGTATCACTAAGGGTTGATCGTGATTCCGAATTTGGGATCGTGACGGATGTTCAGCAGGAACTGCGGCATGCAGGAACACTTAGAATCAACTACTCAACCAGAAGGCAGGTATAATCCTTATACTCTGATTAAATTATTTGTATGAAGGCATTTGTTTCAATAGAAGCAAATGCCTTTTTTTGTTTGAATTAATAGGCTTCAGGCATGCCTTGAGTTGAGTGTCAGGCGTTATACACTCAACTGAATAACTACAGTTAACAGCAAGAAATGGTGCATGTAACTTCCATTTCTCCTCATAGTTTTTAATATCAATGTCAATTTTTGCCATAAGTTAATCCAAAAATACTCTATGAAAGATTCAACGTTTCAGCCTATTCATGAAATCGGTTATTCTGAACTGAAAAAAAAACTTGATACCTACAAGGGCATGTCCGAATCTGATATGATCAATGATACCGGTGATGACGCTGTTATTTTTTCTTCCGGGGCAGAGGATATATATTCTATCTCATCTGTAATATTTCTGGAAGGTGTACACTTTGACCTTACTTATCATCCACTCAATCACCTGGGATATAAAATAGTTACTGCTGTGGTGAGTGATATTTATGCCATGAATACAAAACCCTTTCAGTTATTGGTAAATATCGCTGTTCCAAATATGCATTCTGTTGAAATGGTTGAAAAATTCTATGAAGGGGTGGATGCAGCCTGCAAGGATTATCAGGTACAGATAACCGGAGGAGACACGACCGCTTCACATCAATTACTGGCCATTTCCGCAACAGCAACAGGCAAAGGAAAGAAAGATAAAGTTATTTACAGACATGGATGCAAAATCGGTGATTTAATATGTGTAACCGGCGATTATGGCGCAGCTATTGCTGGCCTTCGTATCCTGATGCGGGAGAAAAGCGAGTGGAAAGAAAGAGGTGATTACCAATTCAACCCTGATTTTGAAAGCTATGAATATGTTATCAAAAGGCAGTTATATCCTGCCGCGCGTATGGATGTCATTGATATGTTTGAAGAAAAACGGATTTATCCTGATTCAATGACAGGGGTTACTCAGGGGCTTGTAAATGCCATAAAGAATATTGCAAATGCTTCTTCTTTAGGTGCGGAGCTGTTTTTACCGGCCATTCCAATATCTCTTGAAACCCGGCGTGTAGCTGATGAAATGAAAGAAGATGTAGACAAGTATGCCTTCTATGGGGGTGAGGATTATGAATTACTGTTTACATTTCCTGAGAATAAAATCGGTGAACTTGAAGATTTTTTTGATGATTTTGCAGTAATTGGAAAAATGACAAGGCAAAAGGATCTGTTAAAAATCAATACCGGCGGCGATGAAACGATACATATCGAACTTTAATCATCATTTATCGAATAAAGGGAGTGCGGGATACGTTACTATAAAGATTGTAAACCCTGATAAGAAATTGAATGCAATACAGAATAGATGTGTTTCAATTTTGTTATATTTAAGGCTATTTCATATTTAACCCCTACTAATGTCGAACAATCCTTTATCAAAGAAAAAAACCACAGAGGATAAGCCGAAAGAGGGCAAAAAAGCACCACGTTTCCCTATCTGGATCTATGTAGTGCTTTTCCTCATTTTGATTGGTTTTAATTTTTATTTTGTGCCCGGTGAATCGTCTGA
Source organism: Balneolaceae bacterium (assembly GCA_003559375.1). Taxonomy (GTDB): domain Bacteria; phylum Bacteroidota; class Rhodothermia; order Balneolales; family Balneolaceae; genus Rhodohalobacter. Next base: position 16,781 of record PWLN01000210.1, read on the forward strand.
AAGAATTAAATACAGCGAATTTCTGAACTTTGTTCAAAAAGGGTATATCGAGGAAATAACCATTACCAACAACGTTGAAATTACCGGAAAATATTCCGATAAAGCGTTTGAAGAAGGTATAGCAGAGAGGCCACAGCCTGCACAAAACAGATGGGAACGTACAGGCCCTTCAGGTAATTTTTCTACGACTATGCTGGAAGGGGATGAAGTGAGGGCATTATTTGATGAATTTGGGGTTGTTTACGATGTAAGAATCGAGGAGGACTGGTTCAGTGGTATATTTATTTGGCTTATACCGATTGCACTTATCATTGCCTTCTGGATTTTTATATTCAGGCGTATGAATCCGGGGCAGCAAGTCCTGAATATTGGTAAAAACAAAGCTTCATTGTATGATAAACAAACCGAAAGCAAAGTTTCTTTCAAGGATGTGGCCGGTTTGGAAGAAGCCAAAGCAGAAGTCGAGGAAGTTGTTGAATTTTTAAGCAATCCACAAAAATTCACCAAACTTGGCGGAATATTACCTAAAGGTGTTCTGCTTGTGGGTCCTCCCGGTACCGGAAAAACACTGCTCGCAAAAGCAACAGCAGGCGAAGCAGACGTACCGTTTTTCTCTCTCAGTGGATCAGATTTTGTTGAAATGTTTGTAGGTGTAGGTGCTGCAAGGGTTCGTGACCTTTTTAAGCAGGCGAAAGAGAAAGCTCCATGCATTATCTTTATAGATGAAATCGACTCAATAGGTCGAACCAGAGGACGAGGCATGCAAATGAGTTCGAATGATGAGCGGGAAAATACACTGAATCAGCTTTTAAGTGAAATGGACGGCTTTAATTCAGATAAAGGCGTCATCATAATGGCGGCGACAAACCGCCCTGATATACTTGATTCTGCTCTCCTTAGGCCGGGAAGATTCGACCGTCAGATCATGATTGATAAACCGGACCTGAAAGGAAGAATCCAGGTATTGGAAGTTCATTCGAAGAAACTGCAATTATCCGATAAGATAGATCTTAAGGTTCTTGCATCGCAGACACCGGGCTTTGCCGGAGCCGAACTGGCTAATCTTTGCAACGAGGCTGCCCTGTTCGCTGCCCGCCGCGACAAAGATAAAGTGGAAATGGAAGATTTTCAGGATGCTATTGAACGTGTTGTGGCAGGGCTTGAGAAGAAAAATAAACTGATTAGCCCGAATGAACGAAAAATTGTGGCCTATCATGAGGCTGGCCATGCCATTGTTGGCTGGATGCTGGAACATACGGATCCCGTTCTTAAGGTAAGTATTGTGCCACGTGGTTTTGCTGCATTGGGATATACACTTCAAACCCCACTGGAAGACCGGTTCTTAATGACAACAGAAGAACTTGATGATAAGATTTGTGCTCTTTTAGGCGGCCGGGTTGCAGAAGAAATTATCTTTGGAAAAATTTCAACCGGTGCTCAAAACGACCTTGAGCGAATTACTAACATGGCATTTGCCATGGTGGCCGAGTATGGAATGAGTGAAGAACTGGGATATTTATCTCTTCGCGATTCCGGTAATCCTGACGGGAGCTTTGGGTTTAACAAAAAGTATTCAGAGAATACTGCGCAGAAAATTGACCAGGCAGTTCGCAATATCATTCTGCGTAATTACAAGAGAACGATTGAGCTGCTGAATCAGCATAAAGACAAACTAAATGAAATGGCAGAAACACTTCTTGAAAAAGAGGTATTGAATCATATTGACCTTCGTGAAATGCTGGGTGATCGCCCTAAAGGGAATTATCCGGAAGGTTTGTTTGAAGACACCAGTGAAAAACCTGCCACTAACGGATCACCAGTAAAAAAAGTCAAGAAGAAGGCCAATAAGAAGGGAGATGAGCAGCAACTTGAACTTAATACCGAAGAACCTGAGTAGGGCAGGAAATAACGAATATTCAATATTCATATTGTATAATAAATCTAACCTAACAATCCTTAATAACGGTCAAGCCAATTCAGGGATGGTCACCACTTCGACATTCGACATTGAATATTCGTTATTCGATATTTCCTGCCCTACTCAGGTTC
>PWLN01000013.1 GCA_003559375.1 Balneolaceae bacterium
GAAGAGAAGCTGGGTATGCTCGTTTTTTCGATCGATTATTTGCCAAAAGCCGGCTATCGCTACATCGGGATGGATCATTTTGCAAAAGAAAGTGATGAACTGAGTATTGCCCTCAGCGAGGGTACTCTGCATCGCAACTTCCAGGGGTACAGCACGCGTGCAGAGCTCGAAATGATTGGACTGGGGATGTCGAGTATTTCACAGAATGAGCATTTCTATACTCAAAATGAAAAAGAGCTTTCAAACTACTATAAACTTCTCGACTCCGGAAAGCTGCCGGTAAAAAAAGTACTGAAGCTTACTGACGAGGATCAAATCCGAAAAAAAGTGATCATGCAGATCATGTGCCGGGGTGAATTGAATTATAATTTATTCCGGGATGAAACCGGCATTGAGTTTGCTGGAAAATTCAGGAATGAAATTGAACGGCTTAAAGAACTGGAAGCAGACGGGCTTCTCATCCTGATGGCAAAAGGGTTCCGGATTACATCAACCGGCAGGCTTTTCCTGAGAAATATTGCGATGATTTTTGATGAATACCTCACATTTAAGCGTCATAAAACAGCTTACTCAAAAACGGTTTAACCATCAACTGAGAATAAATTAAAAAGCATTACTGAATATTTAAGACTTACAACGAACACTTTGAATACAAACAAACTACCTTAATCATTATTCTTGGCTGTTTCAATCTATCTGCTACTCGCAGCGCTGCTTCTGCTTCTGAGTATTTTTTCTAGCAAGCTCTCTTTAAAATATGGCATTCCCGCCCTCTTGATTTTTTTGGGGATCGGCATGCTGTTTGGATCGGATGGATTGGAAGTTATAGATTTTTCTGACTACCAGCTTGCTCAATCTCTGGGCATTATTGCACTTATCTACATTCTTTTTTCAGGTGGCCTGGATACAAAATGGTCATTGGTCAGGCCTATTGTTTTACCCGGTATTCTGCTTTCTACTGTTGGAGTACTGACAAGTGCTCTGATTGTCGGCTATTTTGCCTCTATTATTCTTCAGGTATCACTTTTGGAAGGTATCATTTTGGGGGCAATCGTTTCATCAACTGATGCGGCTGCCGTATTTTCCATTCTGCGGTCGAAGGCAATGGGTTTTAAATACAGGCTTCGTGAAATTATAGAGTTTGAATCCGGAACAAACGACCCTATGGCTATATTCCTGACGATTGGCCTGATTCAATACTTCATTACACCTGAAATGACATGGGGTTCATTTGGGTTACTGTTTGTAAAACAGATGGGTATAGGGCTGATTGCAGGCCTGCTTTTTGGCAAGATAATCACATGGATTATAAATCACGCGAATTTGGGTTATGACGGACTTTATCCGGTACTGGCGCTTTCTTTTGTACCGCTGATCTATTCAATAACCGATTTATTTGACGGAAGCGGATTTCTGGCCGTTTATCTTGCCGGCCTCATCATGGGTAATTCTACTTTTGTACATAAAAAGAGCTTGATGAACTTTTTTGACGGGGTGGGATGGCTGATGCAGATTACGATGTTCCTGGTATTGGGCCTGCTGGTGTATCCGTCAGAAATAATTGAAATTGCCGGGAAAGGGATGTTAATAGCACTTGTACTGATACTTATCGGGCGGCCTGTAAGTGTGTTTTTGTCAACAATGTTCACCGGATGTAAAACAAGGGCAAAACATATGATTTCATGGGTTGGTTTGCGTGGTGCGGTACCCATTATTCTGGCTACTTTTCCCTTGGTCTACAGACTCGAACACGCTGAGCTTTTTTTCAGTATCGTATTTTTTGTCGTTGTGACTTCTGTGTTGATACAGGGAACAACGATACCATTTGTTGCAAAATGGCTGCATGTCGATTCCCCTATTAAACCTGAAACCCGTTACCCCATTGTACTTGAAACATCAATTGATACCAAAGCAGCACTAAAGGAAATTGAAATAGAACAGGGTGATTTTGCTCTCGGAAAACAGATTATTGAATTGGGGTTGCCCGAAAAAGTGTTAATCGTTCTGATAAACCGCGAAGGGAAATTTTTAATCCCTCGGGGAACAACAGAAATACGGGATCACGACAAGCTGCTAATTCTTACCGATAAATATGATCTATTGGAAATCAGAAATCTTTTTAAAAAGAAACATTAATTACAATAATATTACAGTTTACCCTTTCTATTGTAATATCAATTGCAGAAAATGATTATTCAGTTAATCCAAGCCTAAATTGAATTTCATACAGAACTACAAATTTAGTTTCTACTGATAAAAATCAACGCCGTTTCCGTTTCTTCGGCAAGGCTGATAACAATACTCCCAAAAGCCCGGCGGTTCGGGTCAGGTTTACCAAGTCCCATAATTACCAGATCGTGTTCTTTCGCGCGGGTTACCAGTTCATCTTTTACGGTATCGCTAAGCACAATACTGGCTTCGGTTTTTCCGGGTATAATGCGCCCTGAAAAGCGTGTTAAATCGCGCTGGTTTTTCCTAACCACATCCTCTGGCGTATTGGTTGGCAGTATCTGGAGGAAGGTGATTTCGGGCTGAAATGCCCGCCATAAACTTGCGGCTACCCGTGCCCGCAGGGTATCGTGGCTGCCAAAACCTGCAACCGGGATCAAAACTTTTTTAACCTCTGAAATATCCCATCCGCTATAAGGCTGACGGAATACCACAACATCACATTTAACGCGCGCTACCAGCTTTTCAAGATTTTGAGTTGTTTGCAGGTCATGAAGACTGCTGAGTCCCAGCAGCAAGCTGCGGCAACGGTGCACTTTTACTACCCGTTCAATCTCCTCCCAGGGATGTTCAGCTATTGTGGTAAGCGTATCAGGACGCATACCTGAATCAAAAGAAGCAAGAAGCGAATAAAGGGTCACATCCTGGCTGTTTGACAGCCGTTCAAGCACCTGCTCCCTTTTGTCACTGGGTATGAGTATGTTAAGAAGCAAGACACGCCCAACAACCGGCGGCGCAAGGGCATTGGCAACAAATACCATCGATTCTGCATTGGCGGGATTTGAGATTGGAAGCAATACAAGCGGGTTTAACCCTCTCAGACGGATGAGGTCCGGATCAAGGGCTTCTTCCGAGGCATCAATCGCTTCAGCCCGTTTAATAAAGAATGAGATAAAAAGAACACCACCGGCCAGCAGCCATAAAAGTGAAATTATACCGGCCGATGGTACCGCAACAGCCTGAAACAGGGCAAGGCTTATGCAGGCTGTCATGCCCAGTATGGGTAGCGCCGGAAAGTATGGGACACGGAAAGTTTTAGCTTCTCCATAACCTCGCTTTCGCATAAGGATCATAATGATATGAGCAAGGGCAAAGGTAATAAGAAATATCAAACTGGAAGCGGCGCCTGCAGCGGCAACATCGGGAAGTGCGATTACCAGAAGTGCAACTATGCCGCAGGTTACAAGGATGGCATTGAAAGGTGTTTTATGAACCGGGTGCAGATTAGACAGATGGTGAGTTAGTGTGCGGTCGTTGGCCATACTTTGTGCTATCCGTGAAGCGGCAAACAGGTTTGCCTGAAGGGCAGAAAGCATTGAAAAAATACCTGCCACAATAACAAGCCAAAAACCGAAAGAACCCAGATAATTCTGAGCGGCAATCGCTACAACTGTTTCGGGGTATGCAGCACTCACATCTGCGACAAGCTGTCCGGGCTCCATACCCACTGTCATCACAATAAAAAGCAGCGGAATGTAGATGGCAAGGCCTACTGCCAGCGTAGATACCATCGCCTTTGGAATGGTTCGCGCAGGTTCCCTGATCTCCCCGGCAGCGGATGCAATAAGATCAAACCCCTGCAGGGCGATAAAGGTATAACCCATTGCTGCAATAAGTCCTGAAAACCCGCCCGAAAAAAATGGGTCCATGCTCATTCTGACATGAGAAAATGGAGTTTGAACAAGAACAGCGAGTCCGCCCGCGACCAAAATGGCAAAAACTGTGAGCTTACCTATATTGGCAAACAAACCGCCGCTTCCGTTGCTGCGGGTAAGCCTGTAACCATAAAAAGCCAGCGCTCCCAGAGCCAGAAAAACCGGTATTGTACGTTTATGGAAAAAATCATCAAGGAAACCGGCAGGAAACTGCTGAAGGGCAAATACGGCGAATGCCCCAAAGCCGAGGGCGTATAACACGGCTGCTACAAGTGAAGCAAACCACACCACCCATCCCACGCCAAATGCAACCTGAACACTCAGCGCTTTTTTTGCGTACGTATATGTTCCGCCCGATTGCGGATTGGCAGCTGCCATTTCAGCAAAACTGAGTGCTGTAACCAGGGCAATTAATCCGTTTAAAAAGAAAGCCAGAATTGCTGAAGGCCCGCTTACAGAAAATGCAACACCGGCCAGCGCGAGGATTCCTCCTCCAACCATGGCCCCTACTCCAATGCCCGTAGCCCCTAAAAAGCCGATATTTCGCCTGGAATCAGTTAAATCTGAGTTATTCAATACAGTTGGATTTACCTTCTAAATCATGATTATTTGCTTTGCACCTTATCGATAAACCGAATATACAAAGAATTGAATTATGTGGATTGTGGGAATGGTTATTAGATTATAGACAATCGACAATGGACAATGGATGAAGTTAAAATAGTTGATAATTTATATGATATCGAAATCTGAATGAAAGGTTGTTAAAAAGCTTGTTTTTGATTAAAGAACGAACACATTGTTGTTGGCGTTGATTTATAAGAACTTTGTGAATCCGGATAGTTTTAAATGATCAGCTTTTACAAACAGTTAAGAAACATTATTGCAGTTGTCGGCTTGCTGTCTATTCTCAGCTCATTGGGGGTTCAGTCTGCAACAGGCTCTGATGTAGAGAGGTTGCTCAAAATAGCGGATGAACAGATGCAACAGATGGATGAGGATGGGGCACTTGAAACCTATCTTAAAATTCTGGAAATCGATCCTGAACAATATGACGCGTTATGGAATGCCAGCTTGCTGTACGCTGTAATTGGATTTCGATTTGAAGATGAGCGAAAACAGAAAGAATACTTCAGGAGGGCTGTAGAACTGGCTGAAAAAAGTGTGAATGCCCATCCCGGAGAAGGTCATCCCTATTATGTAATGGCAGTGTCGAAAGGCCGCACAGCTACACTATCCGGAACACGTACCAAAATACGGCTTGCCTACGCTGTCGAAGAAAATGTAAGAAAAGCACTTGAGATTATGCCTGAGCATGCTCCATCCTGGCATTTATACGGGGTATGGCATTCTGAGGTGGCCAATGTGGGGCGGGCAGAGCGGTTTGCTGCCCGATTTATCTCGCGCGGACTCCCATCCGGTTCTGCGAGCAGAGCAGAAGAATACCTGCTGAAAGCTATAGAACTGGACCCGGAAAGCATCCTTATACGTCTCGACCTGGCACGCCACTACCAGCGTTCCGGACAGAAATCAAAAGCCATTGCCGCACTGGAAGAGTTATTGGCACTTGATCTTGAACCTAAAATCAAGGATGACCCCGACCACCTTGATACAGCGCGAGAGATGCTGGAACGGCTTGGGTAGTGATAGAGATTAAATCTATACGTTTATGTTTATATTTTCTTTAGTTGTTGTATCGTTCATACCTTTAATAATGATTGGTATCGGTCTGCTTTGGAAAAGTAATAGTCCTGAAAAAATTAACTGGTTTTATGGATACAGGACGAACAGGTCAATGAAAAGTCAGGAAGCCTGGAACGCTGCCCACAAATTTTTTGGCAATTTATCGCTTAAACTGGGTATTCTATTGTACGCAGTCTCAGTCCTTATCCTATTCATTTTTCAAAATGAATCAGATTTGTCTGAAGTTGTATTATTTGGAATTATATTTGTTCAGCTTGCCTGCCTGATTTACCCGATATTTCCGACGGAATCTATGTTAAAAACAGATTTTGACGAAAACGGAAAAAGGAAATAGAATAATGAATGAGACTGCTGAATTTGACGAAATAATTTAACACAGCTGAAAAATAATCAAGAGGCCTCAGAAATAGCGTATCCTTTACTTGTAGGTACTGTGAATTCAACTGTTGTACCCTTGCCCTCCTCACTTGAAATCGTGATATCACCTTTGTTTTTTTTAATAAACTCTTTACTCAGGTTAAATCCAAAGCCACTTCCTTTCTCTCCTGCTGTACCACGATTGGTTGTATACTCAATAGAAGACATCAGGGTACGGAGTGTTTCTTGACTCATTCCAACTCCTTCGTCCCGAATAATTACTTTTACATACCCATTTTCTGCAAGTAAAGCATTAAGGAAAATTTTACTGCCTTCGTTACTAAACTTAATCGCATTATTCAGCAAATTATAAATAACAATACTTAGAATTTCCGTATCAGCATATACCATTAACCCGGGTTCTGCCTTGGTAACAATTTCGATCTTTTTATTTAATGCCAAAGTTTTGGATTGCGATACTATTCTCTTGATGATACTGTTAATTTCCACATCACCCGGGTTGTATTGAATCTCATTTAATTGGGCACGTGCCCAATCAAGGATATTTTTTAAAAAATCGGTAAATTCATAAGTTGTTTTTTTTAAATAATCAGAATACTCACGCACTTCGTCAAGCCTGCCATCACGGGCGCTATCGTATAACAGCCCGGTAAATCCTACAAACCCGCTAGCATAATTCCGTAAATCATGTGAAATAATTGAGAATAATTTCTTTTTTGCTTCATTGGATTTCCGGAGCTCACTTGTTCTCTCTCTCACTGTTTTCTCAAGATGGATGTTCTGAGATCTTATATGATATATCCGATAACGGTAAACCCAGAAAATGGTGATGGAGACCAGTATGATCATAAATCCAATGAACCATGCCCTTTGCCAGAATGGTGGAATTATTCTGATAGCGACCGAGGCCAGTTCATCACCCCACATGCCATCAACATTTGCACTTCGAACATTGAATAAATAATCACCCGGACGAAGGTTTGTATAGGTAGCTATTCGGCGTGAACCCGCATCAATCCAGCTCTCATCAAATCCCTCAAGCATGTATGAATACCTGGTTCCTTTCAATGTGCTGAAATTTAATGCTGCATATTCCAGAGAGATCATTGAGGTATGGTATGGTAACGTGATCTGGTCAGCAAGGCTGATGTGAACATCGAGTGGTGAATCATCACCTGGCAATACCGGTTCATTGTAAAGTAATAATTGAGTAATCAAAATCGGATAAGAGCTCAAATCGGCCTGAAGGCTGTCGGGATGAAATCTGCTAAACCCATTCACACCTCCAAAATAGATATACCCAGCTTCATCTAAGTATCCTGCACCGGGATTAAACTCTCTTTGGTTCAGGCCTTGTTCCCGACTGAAATTGGTTAAAATTTTAGACTCACTATCGATGCGTGTAATACCATTATTCGTGCTCAGCCATAAATTTCCCCACTGATCTTCAACTATTGCATGAATCACATTGCTTGGCAAGCCAGTATCTCTTGTTGCAAAAGTGACTGGTTTGTCCAATTCCCGGTCAAAATACATCAGGCCGGCACCTCTTGTGCCTAACCATAGCGTGTTATTGCGGTCTTCATAAATTACCTGTGCAATACTGGCTCTGTAATTGCTGTAATCGTTCAGGTTATAGTGAGTAAACAAGCCAGACTGTGTGTTCAGGCGATTCAGTATACTTTGATATGTTCCGATCCAGATATCACCTGCCGAATCTTCAAAGACGACCCTTGCATCATTGTTTCTAATGGTAGATCGATCCTCCAAATCATCTGGATTTATCATGTACCGTTCAAAAAAACCGGTTTCCATATTCAGGGTATTTACACCTCCCCAATTTGTGCTGAACCATAAAGTACCGTCACTTGATTCAAAGATATCAAATACATAATCGCTGCTCAGGCTGTTTGGATCAGCCGGATCATGCCTGTAATTTACTATGTCTTGGTAGCCATTTGGAATAAGCTCGATTCCGTTTCCATACGTGGCCAGCCATATGCCGTGTTCATTTTCATGTATGTCAAGAATTACATTCGCTGAGGGTGTCCTGTTGCCATCAGTACTCCTGGTTATCCGCTGTATCGTTCCTGATTCCGGATTATAACGGTTCAGGCCCCCTCCATCTGTTCCAATCAAAATATTGCCGTCCCTGCTCTGGACAATGGATTGTACCACATTATGACTCAGGCTATTTGGATTTTGTGGCTCATTATAGTAATGGCTGAACCGGTTTGTCTTGAGTTCGTGGAAATTTACACCTCCTGCAAATGTGCCGATCCATACGATATTTTCAACACTCTCGTACAGGGTGATTACCCCATTATTATTGATTGTATGCCGTATATCCGGGTCATGTTGATACCTGAAAAACCGCCCATTATCCCTGTCATAGATATTCAATCCATTATTGCCAGTTGCTATCCATAGTTGCTGTCGGCTGTCTTCCAGTATACTGAATATTGAATTGCCACTAATACTGTATGAATCTTCCGGATTATGTACAAAACGGGTAAATGTTTCATGGTCTCTGTCGAACATAAATAATCCATGATTTTCGGTGCCTATCCAAAATATACCCTCCCGGTCTTCATAAATAGCCCTGATCATTCCTAATGATTGATCAATTCCGCCATTGCGAAACGTTTTAAACCGGTGAAATTTTCCTTTCTCGCGATCAAGTTTATTAAAACCATTTGCAGTACCCACCCATAGTACACCCTGGTTATCCTGGTAGAGAGTAGTAATATGATTGTGTGACAGTGAGGTTGGGTCATCAGGATCTGACATAATCCTGTGAAAATGGCCTCGTTCCCGATTCATCAAATTCAGCCCATTTCCAGTTCCAATCCAGAAAAGCCCTTCATGATCCTCCAGAATAGCCCAAATCGTATTATCGCTTACTGTTTTAGATTGCTCATCATCCTCACTTAAAAACCTGATAAAACGACCCTTGTAATTATCGTACATGTTTAATCCACCGTTCTGAGTACCTATCCATAAACGGTTATTTGAGTCTATATAGAGAGTCCTGATGTTTTGGTCGCTGATGCTGTGCGGATCGTCAGGATTTAATCTGTAGGTGGTGAAATCATAGCCGTTATATTTGTTCAGGCCATCTTGTGTTCCAAACCACATTTGGCCGTGTCCATCCTGAACAATTGCCTGCACGGTAGATTGAGACAATCCATCAAGTATTGTAATATGGTGGAATAGGATATCCCTGTCCTGTGCAAATAACAATACATATTGGCTACATAACCATATGATGGCCAAATAAATTGATTTTAAAGCCAAATTGCTTTTTGACATTACACCCTTCCTTAACCAAAATCACTTAGAATGGTTAGCCTTTAACAGAAAAAACAACCACTCAATTCGTACCTGCAAAAGAAGCCAAACACATAGATAAAGAATATTAAGAAATTTTAATTATTAAATCAATCCATTTTGCCCCAATTACTTATAATCTGTATTGAATGCCATGTTTTTCTGATCACACATTTTTCAGGATTATCCAAAACGAAACGAGTAATGGCAATAAAATTCATTGATCAATCACTCTGATCAATTGAATCTTTTATATGATCCATTTATCTGCCACTCTCCCGGAAATGCCTGATAAGATTAGATACACCATACAGCAGTAAAAAAACAGCAATCAAATAAGCCACCGATTCGGGATTCATCAAAATCAGTACTGCAATAATCAGAGTCAGGAATCCAATGATTGCAAACTGAAATGCCAGCAGCAGAATCACCCCAAAGAACCCGAGAAAACCTGCAAAGGTATAGGGAATCAGGTCTGGAAAGATAAAGATAAGAATGCCAGCAACCAGTGGTATGGCCGGTATGATAGCGGGCAACCGAAAGTAGATGAGTAATAAGCCCAGTGCCATCAGGTACCCTCCTGCAATTAGGTAGAGAAAACCGGGATATATCAGAGTGAATACAGCAGTAATAACCGCAAGTACGGCATTTAAAATACGGCGTTCCCTTGCCTTATACTGAATATCGATACGATAAGATGAGAAGTTGTTGTTCATAATTATATAAAATAATAATTTTATTTGATTCTGGTGATGCTGAAACTTAGCCAGGTTAAGTTATATGAAACCTCAATTACCGCACTCTTTTAAACGCAAAAAAAGTGATATCATCATTTTGTGGGATACCGTTTAGCCATAAATTGACAAACTCTTGTAACTTTGCAATCATCTCTATTGGTGATAAATGCGCCAATTCTGAAAACAGTTCGATCGTTTTTTCATAACCTATCATTACCCTGTCTTTACCTGCCAGTTCGGGAAATCCATCAGTCATCAGCAGCACACAATCACCTGGCTCAAGGGTTGTCCGGGTTTTTTGGTAGGGATATAACGCTTTGCTGCCAAGTGGCAAACCTTTTAGCGGGATTTGCTCAATGTTGCCACTGTTTTCCCGGTATACGAGTGCAGGTGGCATTCCCGCACCGGCCAGTTCAAGTACATGTTGATCCAGTTTTCCAATGGCAAATGCTATAAACAGGTTACGAAAACCCATCAGGCTGATAGACCTTGATGCGCGTTTTAAAAATTCAACCGGATCTGTTTTAGCAGAGTGTTCAGAAAATAGCAGTTTGATAGCCGTAACAATAACACTTGCCTGCATACCGTGCCCTGTCGCATCCCCAATTCCAAACGTCAGTTTGTCGCCCGTATATTGATAATCATAGTAATCGCCACCCACCTCGGAAGCCGGCTGCATTGAAAATGAAAATTGGTAATCCGAACACCCGGGAAATTCATTCGGAAGCATACCAAGCTGAATTTTTCTTGCAGCATCAAGTTCATCACTCTTGCGTTGATATTCTTTTTGGAGTTCAATTGTCTGTTCTGTAAGTATTCGTTCTTTCCAGAATGTTGCCTTCATATAATATTCAAGCCAGTAACTACCAAACATACCCATGATGTTCGCTGAAACCAGAAAGAATGCATTATTAAGATAAACCTCGAAAGAAATGTCTCTTAGGCCGTATGTACAGAGCAGATAGGCTAATAATACAATCCATGTTGAAAATGTTGCATAGATAAATCTCAATCTCAATAAACTATGGGCATAAATCACAGCCAGTATGAGTGCCACATAATATACGGTGGATTGTGAAATCAGGATCATGGTAATAATTCCGCTACCTGCAAAGAGTACTACTACATTCATCATAAACTGAAAGTTTTTTACTCCCCATGGCCTGTAAGTAAGTATGATAATCCCGCAAAAAAAGAGAATGGATACAATTCTGATAACAGTAATCTCCATTTCAACTGCAGGAGCAATGTATGGGTCGAGAAATGCGAAGAAAAAATAGAGAAAAATCGCCAGCGTTATTGTCAGGCGAACAAATGAAAGTGAACGTATTGTGGAATAACTGTCGAATAAATGGTTATACCAGGGATTGGAAAAGCTAAGTGAAAAAAGGTGCACCGGAGGACGATGTTGTATGGATTCAGTAGACTGTCTGGTTATAACTTGTTTTTTGGCAATCAGCATGATTTTTACCGGTTGATTTAAAAGAAGGCCTTCCGGTAACAAAAACAGAAGGCCTCATTCAGAAAAAATCAAGCCATAACTTTCGCTTTTTCCAGTTCAACATGTACAGGAACAGGCTCTGAAATAGTGTTGAATACAGGCGAACGCATTTGGGCAAGTTTCACGAGCTCTTTCAATTTTTGCATCGGAGTGTCCGATTGTACGTGAAAAGTAACCCGAATGTTTTGAAATCCGGGACGTACATCTTTTGAAATTCCAAGTAACCCGCGTACATCAAGATCTCCTTCGAGCGTATAGGTAATCGCATCTATTTTGATGCCTTGTGCCGCTGCATAGTATACGAATGTAGTACTCAAACACCCGGCGAGGCCATGGAGTACAAATTCAACCGGGTTTGGCCCGTTGTCATCGCCCAGCAATATATCCGGCTCATCGCCGTGGAGTATAAAAGTATCACTATGTGCATCTTCTTTTCCGGCTCCATAAAAGTCACGGATTTCTGACATATAATGACCTCCATTTACCCATTTGCTTTTAGCCCTGAATTCAAACATGCCAAGTTCAGGGTTTTCAGTAACTGCATTAATTGTTGCGACCAACCGGTCTACATTTACGCCATTTATGATGGTTGCTTCTTTCATTGGTTTATCTCCATTTAGGTTATTGTTTGATTTATTTGAGTGTTCAGTAATTATTTTTCCGTTCACTTCTTTCTTATTAACCATAAAGCGTGCCAACATTGAGGAGATCCATTTATATCATATAATTTCAGTTATATACGTGATGCGTAATTTTATAGATCAGCTTACGAAATATCGTAAATCACGACTTTTCGTTACGAAAGCTCATATTTTAGCATAGCGCAATACGCTTTGCGCAAAGCATGGTTTTAATCCGGATTACGCATTAGACTTCCGAAGTCTTACGGAGCATCGAAAGGAACCTTCAAGGATAAATGCCCTTATAACCTCAAACGATTATTTTGAACCTGTCTGATGTATACCAAGCGCTTTCATGCGGGACGCGAATGTGGTTGATGGGATCCCGATAAGGTTAGCTGCTCCATTTTTTCCGGCTACTACCCAGCCGGATTGCTCAAGAGCCCGAACAAGATTGGTTCGTTCAATCTGTTTAATCTCTTCTGCCGTATATATATGGCCGCCTTCATACAATTCCTTGGAAAAAACCGGCCTGCCAGACAATGCCGGAATGGATTGAAGCAGGTTCAGATTACCATCATTGGTTGTAATAACTGCACGTTCTATTGTGTTTTGCAGTTCACGAATATTGCCCGGCCAGTTATGTGTTTGTAAATGGTGCATGTCTGCAGAAGAAAGAGGATATATTTTGCGGCCGGTATTTTCTGTTAATTTTTGGATAAATGTTTCTGCAAGTAAAATCACATCATTTTCCCTGTCTCTCAGAGGAGGAACCATAATTGGAAATACATGTAACCGATAATATAAATCCTCACGAAATCTTCCTTCTTTTACCATCTTGAAGAGATCTCTGTTTGTGGCGGCAATTACACGCACATTTACTTTTTGGGTTATTGCTCCTCCAACCGGTTCAAATTCACCTTCCTGGAGCACTCTCAAGAGCTTGGGTTGTAAATCTAAGGGAAGCTCTCCGATTTCATCCAGAAAAATGGAGCCATGATCTGCCAGTGCAAATCTTCCTTTTCTTTTTTCGGTAGCACCGGTAAAAGCTCCCTTTTCATGGCCAAAAAATTCACTTTCAATCAATGCTTCCGGAATAGCAGCACAGTTCACTTTGATTAGTGGCTGATCATTCCGTCGGCTTTGAAAATGAATTGCCCTTGCAACAAGTTCTTTACCGGTACCTGTTTCGCCAGCGATTAGAACTGTAGTGTCGGTCCCGGCTACCCGGGCAATATCATCACGTACCTTTTGTATTGCCGTACTGCTCCCGATAATTTGATCATATTGCTGAATTTTTCTGATCTCTTCTCTCAAATAATTTGTTTCGGCATTCAGAATATCAATTCTTTTTTCTGCTTCGATACGATCAGACACATTCCGTAGCACCAGATTGAAATAGGTCTTTCTGTTGTGTTCATGACAGGACAGTGTTGCTTCACATTGAAATACTTCACCCTTATGGTTAACCGACTTAAAACCTCCGGGAATCCATAAAAACCGTTGATTATCCGGCCTCTTTTGAATGCCTTGCAACAGATTTTTCAGTTTCACAGCGGAATCAGGATGCAGGTATCTCTCAAATGACTGATGATGTAAATTACTGCTTACATTATCCTCAAATAATTTAACAGCTGCCTGATTGAACTGTGTAATCGTAAGATCCGGGTCGATCTCAATAATTGCATCCATTACACTTCCAAAAAGCCGTACGAGCTGTTCTTCTCTTTGCCGGAGTTCTTTCTCAGCCCGCAGCCTTCTTAATTCTGATGCTGCCCTGTCTGCAAAAATTTTGAAAATTGTAAAATTTCGCGGGTCTACAGGCATAGGTTGAATATCCTGAACGGCAAGGTGCCCGAGAATGCGGCCATCGAGGTCGAGTATGGGAGCTCCAAGATAACTTACGGCTTCAAAGGGTTCCAGGTCTGCATCGAGGGGAAACAATTCTATTACATTTTCCGGAATGTGAAATAACTCACGGGTATCCACTACTTTTTCACATGGAGTACCGGTAATGTGATAATCATATTCTTCAACAAAATGATCCTGCATCCAAAAAGCAATTGATTTTAAACGCCTTTCCCCTTCTACATATTCCGTAACCCATGCACCTTTTGTTTGAAGGGTTTCGGCAAGCTTTTTAACAAGCTCACGAAAAAAATTCTCCCCTGTATGTGCAGCTGTTCCCTCAAGAATACTTCTTAAAATGATATAATCATCGGCATAACCGGTTGTATCATCCCTTTTTATCGACATCTGAAGATCAGCAAAAAACCTAATGGTTTATATTGAAACCACTTAGAATGGCTGTTCGGAATGTATGAAAAAAAATCAACCAAAAATCATCATTTATTTTGCATCACCTTTTCGATTTCTTTGATCTCTTTTGGCACATCGGTCAGGTTTTCACAGCCGTCTTCTGTGATTACAAGATTGTCTTCAATCCTTATACCACCAAAGTCCAGTAATTTTTCAATCTTTCCTGCATTCAGGAATCTTGCCTGCTCACTGTTTTCAAGTGCCGGTTTCAGAAGTGCCGGAATAAAGTAGATACCCGGTTCTATTGTGATCACCATACCGGGCAGTAATTCACGGCGAACTCTCAGGAATCGAATGCCTGGCCTGTCGATTCGGTCCACGCCTTTAGGATAGCCTCCCACATCATGAGTATCGAGCCCAAGGAAATGCCCGAGTCCGTGCGGGAAAAAGAGGGCAAAAATATTGTTCTCCATCATTTCATCTATGTTGCCCATTACAATTCCGATATCCTTTAAACCCTGAAGAATGATGCGACAGGCAGCCAGGTGCAACTCTTCCATTCTTATACCAGGTTTCACCATCTCTATCGAACGGTTCAGGGTATTCAGTACAATCTGGTAGATTGCGGTCTGATCACCTGTAAAACGCCCATTTGATGGGTATGTTCGGGTAACATCCGATGCATATCCCTGATATTCATAACCTGCATCAATCAGGTAAAGATCTCCATCATTAATAAGCCGGTTGTTTTCGGTATAATGCAGTATAGCGCTGTTTACCCCTCCCGCATGAATGCCAGAATAGGCATGTTGCAAGAGGCCATTCTTTTTCTGATGGTAATCGAAAATTGCCTTGGTTTCAAATTCATACATGCCCGGCTTTAGAGCTTTCATTACTTCTATATGTGCAAGATTGTTAATTCGAGCAGCTTCTCTCATTTTATCGAGTTCAGACTCTGTTTTAATGCAGCGGCAATACGTAATGGCATCAATCAATGCCTCTGTCTCAACGGTAAAGTCACGATTCAGGTCTTCCACATATTCTGCCTGTTCTTCATTTAGGCAGTAAATAACCTCCGGGCTGAACTGGTTCAGAACTGTGAGTAATTCATGGTCACGATAAAGTTTATCCGGTTCATAAAGCTCCATGATTTCAGAATCCGGTTTGATTCTCCCATGCCATACAGCATACTGAGCATCGCGTGCAGGGGTAAACAGATGAAATTCAGTTGTTTTGATGTTTATGAGGGCATGATAATCAGGCTCGTTTACTCCGGTCAGATACCAGAAATTACTCTCCTGCCTGAAAGGAATTTCATAATCCGTACCATACCGGTACATAATCTCGGCTCCTTTCAAATAAATAATCCCTTCCTGGTTTTCATCAAACAGTGATAAAAGTTTTTCACGATGAAGTTTTGCTGACATAATTTTTACTCTTATTGATGCCTGGATAATAAATAATTTTTGACTTCAGGCATGCTGTTTCAGGTTATAGTTGAATCTGCGACTCATCTTCTACGGTACACACACATTGAAAGTTAGCAGATGCAGAGATTAATCAAAAAACTTCCTCAACTGTTTATGCAGATTTTTGATGAAATCACCTCTTTGATCAAACAGAATGGAATTTAACTTGAAATCCGAATTCATAACTCTTGATTGTCCCTCAGAAATTATCGTAACCGCCCCGCTTCCACTTTCAGCAAGCATGTTAAGGTTAATGGCCAAAATTCCGGTATTGGTTCCCTTGCTGTTAAGCACGGCTACAAGATGTGATCCGGCATATACATCCCCAAGAAAAGTAACCGCGAGTCTTTTCTCAGATTCCATCGAAAATATCCTGTAATAGTGTTGGATGGGAAAAGGCAATGGACTCTCTTTGAAATCAAGATATCGCACTTCTCCCTCAATTGAATCATCCCAAAATATGTTCATGGCCAGAGAAAGCCATTCACTTGCTTTAGGATGATTTTGGGCTGCACAAAAACCCCGGTGTGCCCAATAGATGAGATCTCTTGGCTTGTTTACTTCATTTGTCTTAAATGGATTGTCTATAGGGTTGGGTGTTCCGCTCTTGATTTCAAAATAATAGTCAATCAATCCATTGGTCAGGATAATAAACGGGGCAGCAATGGTGCTGTTATAGCGCGAAGCCTGCTCGGCACTGGCTCTATTTAACGCCACAGAATCCGCTTTGCACTCAATCAGAATATGGGGCTTCATGGCATTATTGTAGAGCAGGAGGTCTGTCCTGCCTCGCCCGCTATCACTTTTTAATTCTACCGGTGCTTCAAATGTTATCCGGCTTTTTTTCCAGGCGGCTTGGTCAAGAAGATAATCGACCCATTTAAGTCTCACCCTCTCCTCAGGAAGATTCTTGTATCTCTTTTTCAAAATGGGATTAAAAAGCCACTTTTGGCCTTTCTCAGTGATAAACCGCGGAAAATGGCCGCGGACTGCACTTTTCATCCCGACATATTTATCTGTACTGTCGCTATCGCCCCATCTTTTCATCCCGACATGTTTATCGGGACTGTCGCTATCGCTCCAGCTTTTCACTTTTCACTTTTCACTTTTCACATCGTGACAGACACAATTATGTATACCCGTAAAAAACTACTTTTTCCGGGGCTTTTTACTTTTTGCCGGAGTCCTTTTCTTGTTATTGCTTACAATTTCCGGCTCATCTTCCTTTTTGCCGGCCATTTGCTTGTTTATAAGTGCTTGCTGACCGATGGAAAGCACATTGTAAACGAGATAGTAAAGGCTGAGGCCCGAAGCAAAATTATTAAATACAAAAAGCAGCACAAAAGGAATAATGTACATGAACACTTTCATGTTCGGTGCACCTGCCGGGGCCGAACCGGTACTCATAGCTCCAGAAATTTTTGACTGAAAGAACATAGCAGCCGACATAAATAGTACAAAACCGGCAATTTGGTCACCAAGCAATGGAATGCTGAAGGGCAGACTCAGTATATAGTCAGGAGCAGAGAGGTCATCTGCCCATAAAAAAGGCTGCTGCCTGATAAGCATCGAATTCTGGAAAAAGAAAAAGAGTGTGATAAGAATCGGAAACTGCAGCAGCATCGGCAAACACCCGCCAAGCGGATTCACTTTGGCTTTCCTGTAAAGTGCGATCGTCTCTTTTTGCTGCTTTTGCGGATCATCTTTGTATTTTTCCTGAATCTCCTTTATTTGCGGCTGCAGCTCCTTCATGGCCGCCATACTCTTGAAACTCTTCTGTGTAAGCGGGAATAACAGTACTTTAATAATCACACCGAACAAAATGATGAGCACCCCGTAATTGGAGATAAACATACTGCCAAAAGCGAAGAAAGGTATCACCAGGAATCGCACGAGCGGATCGGCAAACCACCGGATCAATGCGTATCCAATCTCTACTACATCATAAGCCGTACTGTCAAAATCCCTCAGATCATAATATTGCAGTGGCCCGATGTATAGTTCATATGAGAGTGTGGGATGCTGTACAAAGTTTGATTGTATGTATACCTGGTAGCGATGTACGGTTTCGGGCTGGCCAATTTCGCCATCAATTTCACCTCGCAGAACTGCTGCATTTGAATGGGTTACAGGCTTGATGAACTGGCCGAAAAACCGGGTTTTACTCATTACCCAGTCAATATTACCGTTAAATCGCTGTTCGCCTTCACCCTGGTCGCTTATCTGGAATTTCTCCCTTCCCCCGCCAAGATAGACATTTGCTTCGGCTCCGAGCGCATCCTGCGCAAAATCACGCTCCGTAAGATTCAGAGCCGATTTCCATCCGAATTCAACATTGGTACCACTGATGTGCCTCTCCATATCCACAAACAGGATATCCAGATCAAATGCGTACTGGCTTGCGTGAAATGTGTAATTAAATATAATCTCGGAACCATCATCAACCCTGAGACGGTAAGATACCTGAGTGCGTTCACTGTCTGCCAGTTCAATAATCCCTGTAGGTGTGAGCGATTCAAAAATCAGCTCATTGGTTTCGATATTGTAATTTTGCCGGGAAAGAAATCCGAGTGAATAGGCAGACCTGAGTGTATCCCTGATCATTTGAACAGGGTTCTGATCCCAAGTATTATGTTCGAGAAGTGTAAATCTTACTGGTCCAGCACCCAGCGTGGATAGTTCAACTTCATAGAGAGGAGTGCGGATTGTAGTAAAAAGAGTATCGCCCTCGCTGGCTTCAGCAAATAATCCCAATGCTCTTGCCGGGGCAATATCTTCGATTCCGGCCGGATCAGTCTCAGGATCAGGCAGTGCGTCAAGTGCTGCTTCCCCGGGAGGCTGTTCTTGAAGTTGGTGCCGGTCTTGCAGGTCCTGCAGTTCTGCCTGGGC
>PWLN01000001.1 GCA_003559375.1 Balneolaceae bacterium
CCCATTTTGATGAAAAGTCCACATTAATGGCAACCCAACATACCCGAGGCCAATTATCCCGACTTTGAACTCTTTCGTCCGTATCTTATCCAGTATCGTATCTACCTGCATTTCTGATAATTTTTTTACACTTTAATTTAAGAATGACAGAATATAAGGTACTTATTGCCATTAGAGAAAATAAAATTAACCCGGATTAAGCATTAGACTTCCGAAGTCTTACGGAGCATCGAAAGGAACCTTTATCGGTTAACATATTGAAGAATAAAAAAAAAATTGAAAGACTTCGGAAGTCTTTTTGGTCTTATGCGTAATTTGGGATTAAGCAAGTTACTTAACACTGAATATTTCTACTGGCTTGTCTTGCCGGTTGGCATCATTCATAATATGTATATGTGGTTCTGTATATGATGGAACAATCTTTTTGATGAGCTCTCTTACTGATTGATGATTCCCGTTCAATATTTCATCCCGAAGATTGTCAAGGTATTGGTGAAGTTCCGTTCTGTCTAAATTTTTTCTGCATTTCGCTTTATGAATTAATTCATGCTGGGTTTTTTCGATGCCTTCTTCTGCAAGAAGCAATTCTTCATACATTTTTTCACCAGGCCTTAAGCCTATATAATTCATCGCAATATCTTTTTCAGGTTCCAAGCCATGTAATCTGATTAACTGTTCCGCCATATCTTTTATACATACAGGATCACCCATGTCGAGAACAAATACCTCACCGCCATTTCCCATCATACCGGCTTCCAGCACCAACAACACTGCCTCTGGAATTGTCATGAAGTACCTCGACACATTTGGATCTGTTATGGTAACAGGGCCTCCTTTACGAATTTGTTCCAGAAATATGGGCACAACCGAACCTCTCGATCCCAACACATTGCCAAATCTAACCGCAATAAACTTGGTGACACACAAATCATTAAAAGAGAGGCAAATTTCTTCTGCAAGGCGCTTTGTGGCACCCATGATATTTGTAGGATTTACTGCTTTATCCGTTGAGATAAGTACAAATTTTCCTACTTCATGTTTACAAGCGAGCTCAGCCAAAAGATTTGTTCCATCAACGTTCACTTTCACTGCTTCTTCAGGAAATGACTCCATCATTGGAACGTGTTTATACGCAGCAGCATGAAAGATTATATCTGGCTTTTCATGACACAACAGAGTTTCTATTTTGTGTTTATCCAGAATATTTGCTACAACAGGAAAAATATTTTCCCCGGAATGGTTAAACTCATTCTGTATATAGAAAACTTCGGTTTCATCGATGTCGAGTGCAATAATTTTACCGGTATCAAAGTTAGCGCATTGGCGTACGATTTCCCTGCCAATAGAACCACCTGCTCCGGTTATCAGAACTTTTTTCCCCCTCATTTCCGAACGTATGGAATCCATATTGATCCGTACAGGCTCCCTGCCAAGAATGTCATCAATACTTATTTCACGGATATTCTTTATACCTACCGGATCATCAGATAACGTATGAAAAGAAGGCAGTACTTTAACTTTCAGCCTTGGTGAGATGGATCTCACTTTCTCAATAATATCTTTTAATTCTTTTTTCGGTAAAGAAGGAATGGCAATGATCAACTCATCTATATCTCTGTATTGAAGAAGCTGGTACATTGTTTTTCTGTCACCTTTCACTGGTACTCCGTGCATCGACAAACCCTGTAATTCATCAGAATCATCGAATATAGCGATAATGCTTAAATTCCAGTTTTTATGCCTTTTAATATCTCTCATGATTTGATCGCCTGCATTTCCCGCTCCAAAAATAACAGCTTTTCTTTCAACTCTTGTTTTTTTCATAACCTCATGCCGCATTCGTTTACTAATGCGAAAGGCCCCTACTAACAATAGGCTAAGTACAAAAACAACAGATAAATAGGAAACCAGTGATATATGATATAACTGAATTATAAAGGAAAAAAAGACTGTCGCGACTATTGCAGTTGCAAGCCCAAAAAATATCATTAACAATTCCCTTAAACTGGTAAAACGCCAACTCACTTTATACATCCGAAGCAATCCAAGCATAGTAACCGAAAAAAATGAATACAGTGCTATTAGTTCGGCTGGATATGTAAAATCTGCAGATAAAGATCTTACAATGAGCAATGAGATCAGAGAGGCAGTAACTATGGAGGCAACATCCCCAAAAATAAAAAATATTGTTCGCGTCTTATAGTTTCTGAAATAACTCATGATTTACTGAATTGATTTAATCCATTAGCGAACTGAAATGAAATTAAAAAAAAATAATTCGAACTATACAGGGTATTTTAATGAAAATTTTTATCAGATATGTTTTTGAATGGTCAAAATAATCAGTCCAAAAATTCAGGTTAATCGAGATGTTTTCTCGAGCTTCATTACAGTATAAACATATGAAAATGACAAAAATAAAATCAGCAAAATGATGATAAGTTTATAAAATTCATTACTTAAAGTAAATAATATTGTAAAAGGAATTACGATAATGGAAAATGTGAGATACAAAAGTGAGATTTTTGAATGGCTCACTCCAAGAATATTTAATCGCTGATATAAATGAGACCTGTGCGCTTTAAATATATTTTCTCCTTTAAAAAACCGCCTGAAAAGTGTGAATGTCCCATCAAACAAGAATGGCCAAAGCAACAGAAGGCCATACCATAAGGTATCCCGGATTTCGTGGGCATCAGATATGTATGCACCAAGAAAGGGCATCGATGCACAAATAAAGCCTAAATAAAGGCTGCCTGCGTCACCCATAAAGATTTTTGCAGGCGACCAATTATAAATTAAAAAAGCCAAAACTGAGATGAATAGAATCAGGTTGATACTGAACAACAGAGGTTCATTCCATAACCATCCCAAAATCATCCATCCTGAAGCAACGCCAAATAGTTGAACAGATGCAATACCATCAACTCCATCCATAAAGTTATAGATGTTGGTTGTTCCTGCAATAAACACAATACCAATTAAGAAGCCTGAAATTCCAACATGAATTTCAAACAACGCAGGCAATTTTATGATGTCCAGATTTACCACAAACAACAATACTGCAGCTGATGCCAATACCTGAACCAGAAAACGTACCCTTCGGGATAGATTATATCTGTCGTCCAACCATCCCAATAGTGCAACTACTAAAGCGGCAAACAGAAACACCAAAAAACCTGCGGAGAATAGATAATTATTGATTAATGCATAAAAGCAGACAGCGAGAATACTTGTGTAAACAAACCCTATTCCACCACCTCTTGGTGTAGGCATGGAGTGTGAACTTCTATGGGTGGGTATATCTGTTATCTGATTTTTGCGGGCATACCCGATAAACCATCCCGTAAACAGATAATTCACAAAAAAAACAACCGCTGCGATTATCAGCAAGCTTATATTAATCAAAGCTCAGAAATTGATGAAACCGATATGTTAATGAATTTGTAAGTTAGATTTGGCAATTTATGGTAAAAAAAGATCAGATACGAAAATCATATCATTTTTTACTTTACAATCTGATGCTGGTAAGATCTTCAGTAAAAAAAAAGGCACCTTTTCATAGGAGCCTTTTTTGCCGTTATTTGATTGTCGATAGTACGCTTTGGAGTTACTGATTAAGTTTACTGAAGCAGCATTATCATAATGTTAACAGACTGTTAAACTTTATTCTACTTTTAAAAATGTCTTTTTTCTTGTATTCGTGATCATGCACTCCTTTTTTTAATTAAATAGTACCTATATTAATTACAGTTATTAAAAATAATGTATTAACCAGCTATGCCTGAAATATTTGAAGGAATGAGATTTTTCAGCAGAAAACTTATCAAACCTGAAGATCTCAATGCGCATGGCACACTTTTCGGTGGCTCGGTGCTATCCTGGATCGATGAAGAGGCAGCTATTTATGTGATTTGCCAGCTCGGTAAAAGTAATATTGCTACAAAATTTATGTCAGAAATTGATTTTGTAAGTTCTGCAAAACTTGGTGATATTATTGAAATTGGAATGGAAACCGTGGCTTTTGGAACAACTTCTATAACTGTGCGTTGTGAAGTTCGTCATAAATTCACACTGCAACCTATCATTCGAATCGAAAAAATTGTCTTTGTACACCTTGATAAAAATGGCAGGCCATCGCCGCACGGTATCTCAAAACCAGTTAACTAAATTAGTAATGAAAGAGCCACTTGTTAGCAGAACTACAATTGCTGAATTATTATTTGGCGACGAAGAGTATGTTGATCAGTTTATCGACGCCTCAATAGATTCATTTACTGAATTCAGAGACCACTTCAAACAAAATATGGAGTCCGGAAATCTTAATGGGCTGAAAAATGCAGGCCACAAGATTAAACCTGTTGCTCAGATACTGAAGCTCGATCCAATCCTTGAGATTTATGAAGAGTCAAAAAGTCTCCTCGAAAATAATGCAGCAGACACGGATATTGCACTTATTGTTGACAAGATGAGTAATTATTGTAATCGTTTAATCGAAGATTTAATAAGCCTTAAATAACAAAGTGAAATCAATCGGTATTTCCTTTTTTTAGACTTTCCTGTTCATTAATTCTCCAAAACTGATTCCATTTTACTTGTTTCATATCGACACAAACCATTGAATAATATGAAAAATATCCTCGTTACCGGCGGTACCGGTTTTATCGGCAGCCATACCGTACTCGAACTGCTTATTCAGAACTACCGGGTTACCGTTATAGATAACCTTAGCAATAGTAAACTCGAATCATTGAAAAGAGTTGAAAAGCTTACCCGTAAAAATGCACATTTCGAACATATTGATTTGCTGGATGTAAAAGCTCTTGAATTATTATTTCAATCCAGCCACTTTGATGCAGTTATACATTTTGCGGGGCTAAAAGCTGTCGGGGAGTCCGTTGAACAACCTTTGAAATATTACAAAAATAACATTTCCGGTACGGTTAACTTGTGCGAGGCCATGAATAAGGCCGGGATCAAAAACCTTGTCTTCAGCTCATCTGCAACTGTTTACGGAGATCCTGATTCATCACCAATTCCTGAAAAGAGCCCGCTAAAGGCTGTCAATCCGTATGGACGCACTAAATTGACCATAGAGTACATTCTTCGTGAACTTCATACATCTGATAACTCTTGGAATGTGGCACTATTACGTTACTTTAATCCGGTTGGAGCACATGAAAGCGGTGAAATCGGTGAGGATCCTAATGGTATTCCTAATAATTTAATGCCATTTATTACGCAGGTTGCCATTGGCAAACTTAAGGAGCTGAATGTATTCGGAGGTGACTATCCTACTCATGACGGTACAGGTATCCGTGATTATATTCATGTATCCGATTTGGCTGCCGGACATATCAGGGCCCTTAAAAAGCTTGAAGAAAAGCCCGGTTTAGTAGTTTATAATCTGGGAACAGGAAAAGGATCGTCAGTTATGGATGTTATCAAGGCATTTGAAAAAGCCAGTGGAAAGAAAATCCCCTACAAAATTACACCAAGAAGACCGGGCGATGCAGCAGTTTGTTACGCAGACGTTTCAAAAGCCAATCAAGAACTTAACTGGCAAACCAAACGCGATCTTGAGGATATGTGCCGCGATGCATGGAACTGGCAGCAGAAAAATCCAAATGGCTATCCCTGAGAACGGTTGACAGAGTAAAATCTGCCTACCCATTGAAGTAATTCAATTCAATGTTGTATATTATACGTTTGTTGATAAAATAAGCCTCGGTGGCGGAATTGGTAGACGCGTTGGACTTAAAATCCAATGGGTATTAAAATGCCCGTGCCGGTTCGATCCCGGCCCGAGGTACTCCGAAAACCCCTGAACCTTAAAGAGTTACAAAGTTCAGGGGTTTTTTTTTGGATTTTTTTGACTAAAAATTGGCTTTTTTCTGTTTGGGGGCGGTTTGGAGACGGAGTGAGCAGTACTAACCAAAATTTCACTGCCTCACAATAAGATTTCTTTTGTTGAATAATTTTCACTCTAATTCAAAAATCCAGTGAATTATCTTGAGTTACAGTTTTAAACTTGTTAATGCACTATGAAACTTAAAGATGTGATACATAAAGCCGAAGAGGGTGGGTACTGGGCCGAAGTACCGTAGCTTCCAGGTTGCTACGCCCAGGGCGAAACACTCGAGGAGATCGAAACTAACATGATAAACGCAATCGTTTTGTACATAGAATTTGTATCAGCGTAATAACGATAACCGTTTCACCCTGTTCCAACAGGCTCAGGGTTGAACGGCTGATTCCGGCATCTTAGACCACCTCTTCCTGAGTTCTGTTTTGTTGTAATCGATGATGCTTAACAAATGTTCCTACTCGTTCCATTAGTACCTTATCACTCATCGATGTCCACTTTATGTATGATATTTCATTCATTATAGATTAATATACCCTATAACGTATTAAATACTATACAATATTGTAATTAACCTTTCCTTTAAATCCATATCACCTTATTGACATCCACTTATTTTTACATGTTTATAATTAAGATATTATTATACTGTCAATAACATTTTATGTTTTTAAATAACCTGAAAAAGATTACTTGTTTTTCCAAATCATTTTACCCAACTTTCTATTAATATTATTAATAGAAATAAATTATTTATTTTTTTTAATAATAAAATTACTACAAACTAAGATTTGGGCATAACCTCATTAAATAATCACTTTCAATGATTTATAAACAATTGATATTAAATATAATATCATTAATCGTATTTATATTACCCATATATATTCCCATGATTTTGTCAGCTCAGGACACTGAGGATGAATCTTCACTTCATGTCGGTGGTGCTTTGCGATATAATGTGATTTTACAGAGTTATGAAAGTGATATAAACGCTACGAGTTCTTCTTTCACGATGGACACCTGGCGGATCAATGTTTTATATGACAATCCGGGGGGCATCGGCCTCAATTTTGAATATCGGTTTTATCCTGCATTTGGAACACATTTTATCAAACAGGGATGGCTCGATTATCATGCAAGTGACCGGACTGAGCTGCATCTGGGAGTAACACAGGTCCCTTTTGGCAATATTCAATATAATTCCAACAACTGGTGGTTCAGCCTGCCTTATTATGTCGGACTGGAAGATGATCACGACATGGGTTTAAAACTGATACACCGCAGAGAAAACTTTCGATGGGATGTTGCTTACTTTTTTCAGCCTGAACCCGAAGGCCCGCCGGCTGCTTTCGGAACCGGTGGCCCGGGAAGATACTCTTATGATGTGATTCCGGGTGGAAATGCATCTCTGACTGAAAGAAATCAGTTCAATCTTCGATCAGCATGGCTCAGCGGTTCAAGTGAATACGGCCTTTCACTTCAATATGGCCAACTTTATAACACTTCTGCCGACCGGTTTGACAATAGGTATGCAGTGGCTGTTCATGCCGACATCAATGCCGGCAACCTGAACATCAAACCACAGATTCTTTACTATTCGATGGACGCTTTTGATGATGAGGATGTAAAGTTGAGTACTGTGTTCATGGGAGCCTATGCGATTCCTTATCAGGTCTCAACAGAAGCATGGATCGCTACACTGGGGGTCTCTTACTCGTACGATGTTAACTGGGGCCCTGTCACTAACTTTCTTTTTTACAATGATTTCAGCTATATGCATAACACAGTTGGAAAAGGAACCACCCGCCTGGCTGATGGTACGACCCTCGTGCTTGATAATAACTTCCAATTCACAATTCAGAATATTACAGGGATTCTGGTTTCAGCTGGGCCGGTATTCACTTATTTCGATATTGCGCAAGGTGTCAACCATCCATGGCTTACAGATGCATTCGGAACCGGCGTGGGGCCCGGCCATGAAGATCTTGGAATTGGCAATTCTGAATACAACATCCGGTTAAATATCAATATAGGATTTTATTTCTGACAGATTTTCTCTTTCTCAATTTTTCGTATACATATTTTCTATGATCCAATAAAACATTATGAATCAAAATAAAGACAAACCACCTCAAAGCAACTCATCAAGAATAAAGTCGCTTTTTGAGATTCATGGCCCCGTATTTTGGCCATCTGTATTATTGATATCACTTCTTATTGCCGGTACAATTATCGCCGGTGATACCGCAGAAGAACTATTTAATGCTGTAAGAGTTGGAATAACAGAATCAGCCACCTGGCTCTTTGTCATCGGTGTCAATATTTTCATCGGTTACTCTCTCTATTTCGCTTTCAGTAAATTTGGAGCGATTCGATTGGGCGGCCAGGACTCAGAACCCGAATTCAGCACTTTGGCCTGGTTTGCCATGCTTTTCAGTGCAGGGATGGGTATCGGTTTGATGTTCTTTGCTGTAGCCGAACCGATGTGGCACCTGCTTTATCCCCCTCATGCTGATGTTGGGTCAACAGGTGCTGTAAGAGATGCCATGGGTATTACATTCTTGCATTGGGGGTTGCATGCCTGGGGTGTCTATGCAATTGTTGGACTTGCACTTGCTTTTTTTGCGTTCAACCGGAAATTACCTCTCTCCTTTCGATCTGTCTTTTATCCACTTTTAGGCGAACGAATTAATGGCTGGATGGGAGATTTCATCGACATCCTCGCTGTTTTGGCAACTCTTTTCGGTTTAGCCACTTCACTGGGCCTGGGCGCCTCTCAAGCCGGTGCCGGAATGGAGTTTGTATTTGGCCTCGAAAACAGCGTGAACTTGCAGGTGATCATTATAGTCGTTGTAACAGCTATCGCAGTAGTATCTGTCGTTTTAGGGATCGACAAAGGCGTGAAGGTGCTCAGTGAATTTAATATTCGGGTTGCGGCACTCTTTTTACTCTTTATACTGATCTTCGGGCCTACACTTTATATCTTGGGAAATTTTGTTCAGAGTACCGGACACTACCTGCAAAATTTCGCATCATATGCAACCTGGACCCAATCCTTCGAAGAAGGTAATTTCATGACAACCTGGACTGTTTTTTATTGGGCCTGGTGGATCTCATGGTCCCCATATGTAGGGATGTTTATCGCAAGAATCTCAAAAGGCAGAACCGTCAAACAATTTGTTTTGGGAGTTTTGATTGTCCCTACCATGGTAACATTTTTGTGGATGAGTGGTTTTGGCGGCAGCGCCCTCTATCTTGAAACCGGTGGAATAGCAGAAATCGCAGCTGCTGTGGAAGCTGATCAAACAACGTCACTTTTTATTTTACTGGATCAATTTCCGTTTTCCACAATAACATCCATTCTGGCTATCATTCTTGTTCTCAGTTTTTTTGTCACATCATCCGACTCCGGTTCATTGGTAATTGACGGTCTCACAAGTGGTGGCAAAATACATTCACCTGTTGGGATTCGTGTCTTTTGGGCTTCTACTGAAGGCCTCGTTGCTGCAATATTGCTAATTGGAGGAGGTTTGGGAGCGTTACAGGCTGGTGCAATCAGCACCGGATTGCCTTTCGTTATCGTTTTACTCTTTATGTGCTACAGCCTTCAACAGGGGCTGTCACGTGAGTACAGAGAGCACATGACAAAAACAAAGGAAAAAGAGCGAGAATCCTACCAGGAACTCGTTCAGCGTCTATTATCAAAAAGAAAAAAAGAAAATTAAGGAGCTTGATATGATTAATTCAAATCATTGGCTGGTATGCCTGGATCTCACAAAAATGGACTCCATTTTAATTGGTTACACAGCTTTTTTAGCAAAACTGATCAACCCGACAACCATTACATTTCTGCATGTTGTGGGGTCTGGCCCACAGACTTTGGACTTGATTCATCAATTTCCCGAAATCGACACCAAAGAGGAATTTTTGGATCTGCTGAGAGATGGTATTCATGAAAAACTGGATGAAAACTTTGATTATAATGAAGCTGAAA
Source organism: Balneolaceae bacterium (assembly GCA_003559375.1). Lineage (GTDB taxonomy): Bacteria > Bacteroidota > Rhodothermia > Balneolales > Balneolaceae > Rhodohalobacter. Next base: position 9,864 of record PWLN01000001.1, read on the forward strand.
CCAGGGTCATCTTAAAAGAAGGTAAACCAACCAATACCATCATTGATATCAATAAAAGCCTGGAATTTGATTTGTTGATAGTCGGCAAAAAAACAGGTTATGCCGGTGAAGGGATTCTGCCTAAACAGATCCTCAAATATGTGGCTACTTCTATGCTGTTTGTACCGGAAAACAGCCGCTGCCATCTTGAGAATATCCTTGTTCCTGTAGATTTTTCTGAACAATCAGCAAATGCAAGCATAATGGCTTCTCAGTTGGCAGAAAAAACCTCCGGTAGTGTTACAGCACAACACATTTATGAATACAAAGCTCAATTTTTCCCTTACCTGATGTCTGAAGAAGAGATGAAGAAAGTAGATCAAAAAGTGGAAGAGAAGAAAAAATCTTTTTTGGATCAATTCATAATTCCGGAGAATGTAGAAATTTCATTGAGCCGACATAACAAAGGGAAACTGGCTGATACCGTTTATGAAAAAGTTTTGAGTACTCAAGCAGATATTATCATTGTCGCTTCAAAAGCGAAAAGATTCTCCGCTTTGATTCGCACTGATTTTACAGATAAAATGGTCAATTACGCTTTTGGAGTCCCGCTCCTTTTACTCAGAAATCAAAAAAAATATCAGCAATATCTGGACAATCTTTTCACAGGTTAATTGGTTTATTCACCGATCATGCTTTTACCGGTTTCTGCCTTGATTGATTACAATATCATTCAACTTGCCCCCTTCTTTTCAGCTATTATCAATTCTACCATTATTCTCTCCGCTGAACTGAAGTTATTCATAGCTGATTATCCCCCATTTTCGTAATATTCAAAGAAAGTAATCCCGATCTCTATAGCAGAAGATCTTTTAGTGTTGGTTAATCAGGATGCAGTCTACCCGTTTTCACTATATGATATCATCAACAGCATCAATCTTTTCATTTTTTTCAGCCTTTTTGATGCTGTTTGTCGGACTATTCTTCCTTTCTGAACCTGTTCAAGCTTAGCGGTAAATCACTATGGAATTTGTATATGATAATTTTGCCATCGTTCATATTCTGAACCAGTATTGGCTCACCTTACTTCTTGTCATTTCCATGGTCTTGATTTCACGTACAATTGTTGCAGGTACTCGTTATTCACCCATTCTTATTATTGTAGTATTTGGCCTGTTGATGGGATACATCATGGTTAATACAGGGCTTGCAACCCCGGGGCTGCCTCAGTTTCCAATGATAGAACTCACAAGCAGGGTCACTATAACCGCGTTAATGGCTTCATTTTTTGTCGGAGGCCAGGAAATACGAAAGATATTTGCAAATGAAAAAATCAGTCCGGAAGAAATGGTGGTTCCTTCTTCAAAGGAGCTGTTTTTGGGTACCAAAGCCACTCAATTCATGTTTCTGGTTCGGGGCTTTTTTATTCTGACCGGTATAGAGGCTTTTCGAAGGCTATTCATCGGGCATTCCGCCGGTATACCACTCGATCATTTTTATCCATTAATCGGCTATATCGGGCTTGTTGCATCCGTTATACTGATTGACCACCGTGCCCGAATTACCAATAAGGCCATATATATTCGAAAAGGAATTTTCGAAACGGCTGTGATTATACTGATTTTATTTGTGGCATATCATATTGCCGTCTGGGTACGTCCGGTAATTGCACTGCCAGAAATTTTCTTTGCTATGATATTATCGGTAGGGCTGGGTATGATAATGGTGCAATGGCAGCTTGGCCCTACCATACGATCCCTGTTATTCGCCGGTATTCCCATTGTACTTGCGGCCAACTTTATGGTTGGCGGTTCCCGTATTGCAGAAGCGTTCCAGCTTACGGGTATGACGGCAGTTCTCTCTTTTGGATTTTTTGGCCAGCTATTATGGATGTTTGGCGGCCTCACAATTTTGATCTGGTTTGGTATGGCAAATCATATCCGAAACCTTGCACCTGGAATGGCAGGAGCCCTGTCTCATTCCGGACTCACAGGCGCCTGTACAGCAGGCGACATGGGCAAAGTGGCTGCTATTCGGGCGCCAATTATGATTAATATCCCCTTTATCGGGCACATTTTTGTATTCTCTATACTGGCAGCAAGTGTGACGGCCGGCCATCTGATCCTCTCCTACACCCTGATTATTGTAACTACAGGACTGGTATTAACCTGGTATGCCATGAAAATGATGCGAAGTGCTTCAGGCCGCGATAACCAGGAGATTCGCGGATTGATGGTCTTTTCGCTGGGCTGGCAGCTTGTAGCTGTTTTTGGCGGTTTATTGCTTCTCGATATTTCAGGTATGGATCTTGCTGATTCCGTTATGGCGAACGCATCAGCAATTTCCCATTTCGGCCTGTTTGCTGCCATCCAGGAAGGAATGTTCGGTGCTGAAGCGGCCGGAATGATTGCATTTGTATTTGCCATGCCATTTCTGGTACATCCCCTTGTATTCGGCATTTTCGGAAAAGCCGCCGAAAACGAAGGGGTTATGCCTGCAAAAATTGTCTATGGGTTAACTTTGATTGGCCTCCTCGGAGTGTTATATGCAATGGTTTGGTAAACTTACACTGGTTTACGGGTTATACGTTTACAAAATTCAGTACGCAATTTGTATTTGATACAAAATTGCACCGCCTTACCTTCCGCTTCAATTCTTGAAACCTGAGCAGAAGTGATATACTAAGCCATTTATTGCGAACTAATGTAATATCAGCCATAAAATTGCCCAACAGCCACTTTTTGAGCAGTTTGGCAATCAGGTTGTAGATGTGAGCCTTTTTTAAACAAATCCCAAACTCCCTCTCAATCCAGTCTATGAGTAGCGGGCCGGTCCAGCGATGGTGTTATAGCCGTATTCATCAGGGGATTCAGCCTCCAGTTCCCGGCTTGGCTTACCCAATGCAACCTGATAGACAGCATACAAACGAAGGCCTATTTTATACTTATCATCTGAGCGAAACAAGTCTTTGATCTGCTCCGGCGTGTAACCAATTTAACCGTTCTGCCCAAACAGGCGGTGGAAGCCCACTGCCACAAAATTTTCAGTGAATCGGCTGCTTCATCTCTATGAGGTTCGTTATCTATGTATTATCATTATTTTATCCTCACAATTTTAATCGAAACATCGTGCTGCGGGTTAAGCGGGTTTTCATTCTCATCAAATAGTTCGATTACCACATCGCCCTCGCCATTTGCAATGAACTCATAAAATACCGGAGAGGTATAATGCAGCGGTTTGATTGTGAAACTGCCACTCTGGAAGGGGAGTGATTTCTGCAAATATGGCCATTCTCGCGGTGTCTCATCTGTTAAAAAATAGCTTGATATATCTTTGAACTGAAGGCTGCTGAATGAATATGGAGTTGTCTCAAACCCGCTGAGCTCGCCTTGAAGCATGATGGCATGCATGAATTCATTTAATATTTTGCTAAAATGAACCCCCGTTGCATCACGAATACCTTCTGATCCTGCCAGATAAGTTCCGTCATTTAACTGCCTGAAAAAAGGACTCGCATTCCCTGATGCATATTGATCTGCCAGATATCGATGGAACAGCCAGGATGCACCATAGTAGGTGGATTGATTGGAATTATTATTGGGGTTCCCGATAAGGGCACTGATCGGTGATGCCTTTAAAAACCTTCTGCTTCTGTGGTACACAATCCCGATTCCAGTAGTTTCAGCAGACAGCCGGTTATTATTGTTATAGATATCCCAAACTCCAAGATTCTGAAAGTTACCATAACCCGCTGCCGATCGGCTCGACATCTCTTTGGCAATTTCGGCAGTGCCTTCTTCAACCCAGCTTGGCTGAAATCCGCGATTGGTAAAAATGGCATAGCCAAGGCTTGATATATGCTTTGCTTCATGGACTAATGTACCCAGATAAAAATCAGTTTCCGGGCGCTGAATGTAAGTAATCTCAGCCTCATTACTTCTTGTACAAAACCAGCCTCCGGCAAAATAATTTTCAGGCGTGGGATCTCTGTCGCATGATGACACATAGCCAGCGGCACCTCCAAGCATATTGTCGGGGTGCAGCTGCAATACAATAAATTTCCCATTGCCGTCAAGGTCATTCGTCAGCCTGCGGGGGCCTATGAAATGATTTGTGGTTCCGACTGGCCCCAAACCGCCAAACATATCATCGATAATATGCTTTCCATGATCATCATAGTAGTTTAAAAGCCGTTCGATCTCTTCGTCAGTTGCCTGCTGCGATGTTCCCTGTACACTGTCATCTTCATAATAAAGGATATGATTTCCAATTTTTCGCAATGTGGATGGGATTTCGATCCGAAGTCCGCCGGATGGATTATTTGCATAAAATATTCGTTGCGGTTCAGGTTCTGTTTCAACAGAAAATTCCTTTTTGGCTTGTTCCGGTGATAGCGGGGTAAATTCAGACCTGTGAGGATACTGGCCCCTCACTGCACCGGTTACCTGCCCGGTACGTTCCTGCTCACGCAATTGGATATGAACCCGTTCTGTTCTGCGCATCAATTGCTCTGTCTCATCATCAATGGTATTTACCAGACGGGAATGATGGGTTACCGCTGAAAAACCGGGTTCATTTACAACGAGATGACGGGATGCCAGTACGTTCTCCTGCGTAAATTTCATCAAAAGATTTCCCGGAACAGGATCAACAACAGCGCCGATACGCTTGAGGTCTCTTGCCATGATTCCAATCCGGTAAACGGCATTATCTATATCAGAGAGCAGAATAGAGCAGGATTGTTGAAAGTTGTAGGTATACGGTACTCCAATCCTGATATCTGCAAATTCACGGCATTCGCTCTGATGGATGAATGTAGCGGTAACCAGCTTATCTCCGTCAATCAGAATTTCAGTTTCGGGATCTGTTCCCTGAAGGTCGCCTCCCCAATTGCTAAACAGCCATTCGGCATCCGGGATAGCAGTGAGTTTGATGACAGTGGCGAAAGGATATTCGGTTGTTTTAGCAGTAACCATTTCCTGTGTTACAGTTCCCTCTCCGGAGATCGAAATGGTGACAGGGTAGTCTCTCATCACAAAATGTGCAGTTATGTTCTTCTCTTCGGTAATGGTTAATGTAACCTGAATTTCCTCACCGCTCAGATCTCCCTGCCACTGCTCAAACTTCCAGCCTTCTGCAGGAATCGCTGTCAGGGTTAATTCCGACTCATATTCATAACGCCCGTCCATTTCCTGCCCTTGTTCCACTGCAATTTCCACAGTTCCATCACCTTCTATCGAAACCGTTACATCAAATAAATCTCTTTCAAAAACCGCCGTTACACTCGTCTGTCCGACAATAGTAATAGTTTGCGGATTGTCACTGCTTTCCAGGTCGCCCTCCCACCGTGCAAATATCCAGCCTTCTGCCGGGATGGCCGTAAGCTCTACCACCGTCTCAAACGGATACTCTGTGGTTTTGGCAGCAACTACTTCCTGTTCAACAACTCCCTCACCTTCAATAGTAATGGTTAGCGGATATTCAATGCGTTCGAACACCGCGGTGATGTTTTTTTCCCCGTCAATGGTAATTGTAGCAGGATTATTTTCGCCTGTCAGATCTCCCTCCCACCTGATAAATTGCCAGCCGGTATCCGCATTTGCAGTTAACTCAAGAACTGTTCCATCTGTATATTCCGTTTTTTGCATCACAACTCTTTCTGAAACAGACCCATTACCTTCCGTATTAAGTGTAAGAGGATATAATCGTTTAAAAATGGCTGTTACAGTTTTATCGCGGTCCATCACAATAGATGCCGGGTTCTGGCTGCCGCTATGATCCCCGCCCCAGCTTAGAAAGATCCAATGTTCGTGAGCTGTAGCTGTCACTGTTATCGACATTCCCTGTTCAGCTTCATTTGCCGACTGTGAAATAATACCTCCTTCTACCGGTTCAGCTGTTGTTGAGAGCTTAAAAACAGGTGTACTCTCTGTTGAACAGGAAATGAAAAGAGTTAATGCAACGATTATAAAAAACCAATTCTGGCAACTGTTAGATGGTACCATATCCGAAAAATTTGGTTCAAAATTTAACTCAACCTTTCCAGTTAAGTGAATAGTAAAAAGTATTAGCAAAGCATGAGATGAGCTCTCATTTCAGCAGAGTAGTTTATTAACATCACTTTACTTATAATTACCCGCTTTTAGCTGTTAGTTGCAACTTTTTTTATAAGATAGGAGTCGATTTTTTTCTGATTACGGGGTTTAAAAAGTTAACATTTTCACTGTTACAGTACCAACTTTCCGGCGGTTGTGATTGAGCTCATCGTTTTAAATTATTTCACCAGCATAAGCCGTTTTGTTTGCGTAAAATTGCCCGCTGTTATGCGGTAGAGATACAGGCCGCTGCTTAATCCGCTTGCATCAAAGGTGACGGTATATCTTCCGGCTGGCTTGCTTTCATTTACGAGTACTGCAACCTGACGGCCATTAATGTCAAAGACGTCCAGGCGAACATGTTCATTCTGCGGGATCTGGTAGGCGATCTGTGTGGTTGGATTGAACGGATTCGGATAGTTCTGATTCAAGGCAAACGTCAGTGGCGGGGATTCTGTATGCAGATCGGCGTCCACCAGCGACACGTTCACCTGTGTAATGTCATGCGATAGCGTCAGGGTTTCGCCCGGATGAATGAGTTGTTCGGTAAAGTCACCTGAATGGTTTCTCAGCACCAGCATGGCTGAAGAAGGCCCTTCAATGCTCATCGATACCGGATCATTGCCCTGTTGAACCTGCACAGCAACGGACGAATGTTCGCTCAGCCAGTAGTCCCCATAAAAGCGCACATCAAACCCATCCGGCGCCCGCGGCGGCAGGGAAAATTGCATCGGATGATATTCTGCATCCAGCTTACGGGCAAAATAGAGTTCACTGGACAATTCATTGCTCTGGAAAAGGATGCTGTGAAAACGGCCAATGTCCACTCCTGAGATGGCACTCCTGGCCAACGGTTTGCTTTTGCCTGCTGCATCACCTGAAGGGACAAGCTGTATCAGCCCGGGCTCTGTGGCAAATACCCAGTAGCCACTGCCGGGAGTTAACACGTTTGCATCAAAATAACTGCCGCTGTAACCGAACAGTGTTCCTGCCAGGACGATATCCTCCTCATCCTCAATCAGGGCATCCACCGAAAGGCTGCCGATCATATTCCAGCCATTCATTAAATCAACCTGCGATTCCAGAAGGCTTGCACCTTCAAATTCCGCCGTAGAGGCCTGGCTCATATTCAGCCAGTAGCCCATTCCATCGGCCATCTTACCATCCTCCGGCATCTGGTAACTGCCTTTAAAATGAAACAGGCTTCTTTCAGCAGCATGTTCGAATAATTCAAGGTACGTTGGTGCAGAAATCATAGCAACAGGCAGGCTTATCATGTTCCAGCCGGAAAGATAATCCTGCGAAAGGGTTGCCACGTTGCGGGAATAGGCAACGGTAAGGGTATTGAATGCCCCGGCTGAAACATCCACACCGGCATGATCGCGCATATTCAGGCTGAAAGATTCCCCATCAGACTGTCCTTGCAGAAGGTATCTGCCTTCATTGCTCAGAAAAAGCGGGTTCCAGCTTAGCGAAACCGGGGACTCCCCCTGGGCAGATTGCATCCCGAGGGACCACAGGCGGTTTGTTTGTGTGGTGGGTTTAAAGAAAGTGATGTATTCATTATCCGAAGTGATGATGCGTGCATCGAAAGAACCGCTTGGCGGAGATGGTGCAGCAAGGCGGTCATATTGGCTGTCGAACCCATGAGTGGCATCAGAAGCCGTGCCAATGGTCAATATGGCCTGGTTTGCTGCCTGGTCTGCTATCTGTAATGGCAGGTAGAAATCCATGTTCTGGCAACTCTCAGACTGCGAATCTCCCTGGATAGTCCAGTTATAGGTATCGATCAAAAGGTTTCTGGCTGTGCCAACACAATAGGACAATCCATTTGCTCCAAGAGTCAGTCCGTTAGGCATATTCCCGCCGGTAGCCCAGCCCATCAGTGTAAGATCATAGATTTGCTCAGAAAGGCCAGATTGGTCTAACATACCACGAAGCCCTGATTCCCAATCTCCTTTATCTGTAATTGATCTGAGATTCCAGCTACCAATATCCTGGTTAAAATTGGTTGCCCCTCTAAACATATCCCACATGGTGTTGACATTGCTTACATCCCAATTCCTGATATCCTGGTTGAAGCTTACTGCACCTAAAAACATCTCACTCATATTAGCGACACTGCTTACTTTCCAATCTCCAATTTCCTGGTTGAAAGTACTTTCATAGTTACAAATTAGATCCCAGTAATCATCTACAGAACATTTTAAACTGCCCACAAACATGTTATTCATATCAGTTACATTACTCACGTCCCAGCCGCCAATATCCTGGTTGAATGCACTATTATTATAAAACATAGCTCTCATATTGGTTACATTACTCACATCCCAGCCACCAATATCCTGGTTAAAACTATAATCTTTGTAGCAAAAATAATCATAACAAACTCCACCACTAAACATCTCGCTCATATCGGTAACATTACTAACATCCCAGCCACCAATATCCTGGTTGAAATTCTTTGCTTCGGCAAACATACCGCTCATATTGGTTACATTACTTACATTCCAGCCACCAATATTCTGGGTAAAACTCGTCGCGCCAAAGAACATGTGACTCATGCTTGTTACATTACTGACATTCCAGCCAGCTATATCCTGGTTGAAATCACTATAAGAATAGCAATTAAAAACAGGATCACAATAAACACTCCCAACAAACATTCCACTCATATCTGTGACACTGCTTACATCCCAGCCACTTATATCCTGGTTGAAACTCTTTGCCTCAGCAAACATACCGCTCATATTGGTTACATTACTTACATTCCAGCCAC
>PWLN01000119.1 GCA_003559375.1 Balneolaceae bacterium
CACGCGTGGCGTGGTAGGATGGGCACATCGTTCCCCCGCTTTCAGCCAGCTTTCTGCAAACCCCGGCTCCGTTGCACTGTTCGGTTGCAGCAGCAAAGCCCCCGGCTGAACGCCATTTGAATATAGTGTCTACATTTGGGGGCGTATAAGAGGGTGAAAACCTGAGGTCGGCATCCATCGGTTTTGCATGGATGATTTTCCCCGGATTGAAACGATTATAAGGATCCCAGATTTCTTTGACCTGTCGCAGCAGAGGCATCATCTCTTTACCCAGCACAGTTTCGATAAACGGTGCGCGAGTACGCCCATCACCGTGTTCGCCGGAGAGTGACCCGCGGTATTTTTTAACCAGTTCAGCAACTTCCTGTGCCATTTGTTTCATTTTGGCCAGGCCTTCCGGTTTGGTGAGATCCATGATCGGACGCAGATGCAATTCGCCCACCGAGGCGTGTGCATAAAATACACAGGTTGTATTGTGTTTCTTTAATATTTGCCGGAATTCGTCCACATAAGCAGGCAGGTCCTCAACACGTACAGCAGTATCTTCCACAAATGTGGGTGAACGGGATTCGGCCCCAAGCCCCATCAGCAGGCCAAGCCCGGCTTTGCGTAGATTCCAGACACGCTGCATCAGTGCATCTTCATTTATCGTGGAATGGGCGTAACCAAGTTTCAACGATTTCAGCTTTTCAGCCAGTCCGGCCGCTTGATCAGCAAGTTCATTCGGGTTGTCACTTTCGAACTGGATAATCAGGATACAAGCCGGTTCTCCTTCCAGAAAAAACCTGTTTTTACGCTGTTCGATGTTCCCCTTGGTCGCATTCAGGATGATATCATCCACAAGTTCCACGGCAGATGGTCCCCATTTTACAGCCTCAACCGTTGCAAGCATCGCTTCATGCAAGGTATGAAACTGGGAAATCACCAGTGCTTTTTCATTAGGCAATGGAACCATATTCAGTTTGGCTGAAGCAGTTATTGCCAGGGTACCCTCACTTCCGCAAAGAAGTTCAGCCAGATTGAACGGCCGCCCCCCGGGAGTAATTGGTTCCATTTCGCAAAGACGATCCAATGCGTAACCGGTATTCCTGCGGATAATATCCGGATGGGGGTAGTTTTCAAATATCCGGCTTTTATGCTTTCCAAGAAGATCCAGCATTTCGCGATAGATGGATCCTTCAAGAGTGTTGAGCCTGCATATAGCATCAAGTTCTTCATTGCTAAGTGGTTTAAATACCGCAACAGAGCCATCGCTTAAAACCGCTTCTATTTCGAGGGTATGCTCTCTTGTTGTTTTGTATTTGATGGAAAACGACCCGCATGAATTATTCCCGATCATCCCGCCAATCATGCAGCGGTTGGTTGTTGCCGTATCAGGGCCGAACTGAAGGCCGTATGCCGCTGCTTCACGGTTCAGTGTATCCCGGATAACGCCCGGCTCTACAAGAGCCAAATTTCTCACAGGATCAATTGATCGGATTTCTGTCATAAATCGTGACACATCCATAATAACCCCGCCACCGGTTGTTTGTCCGGCCAGGCTTGTCCCTGCACTTCTGGCTGTGATTGAAAAATTTTCATCTGCACTACGGAGTACAAGCTGCTGAATATCACTCAGGTTTTTTGGAAATGCGACCCCTATTGGCAATTCTTCATAGATAGAAGCATCGGTGGAATAGAGGCGGCGGGTGAGGATATCGGTTTTAATTTCTGACAAGGTGATAGATATTTAATGATGGTGTTAAGCAGGCAGAGTATCGAGTATCAAGTAGTGAGTATTGAGTTTCGAGATGGCGTATTTATACTTACTGCTCGATACTTGCCATAAAACAGTCCGTAGCAATATAGGTTTATGGAGAGAAAACGTAAAAGTTATATTAGATTATTATTATAAAAATCAAAAGGTTTTGGTTCTTAAACTGCCTATCCGGATAAGCTTTTTAGGGTGTGTTGAGTCTAACTATCCGAAGCGCTTTATCCTACAATGCGAATGAATTTTTGGCTTTTTTCACAATCTCATCTCCAATAGCAAGCCCGGCTGTTGCAGCCGGACTTGGGGCATTCAGTACATGAATTTCCCGCTCAGTTGTTTCAAAGTAAAAGTCGTCGAGTATTTCACCATTTGGTAATAATGCCATTGCACGTACACCCGACGGAGATTCCTTTAAATGGCCCATTTCTATAGATGGAATCAGTTTTTGCAGATTTTTCAGAAAGCCTGCCTTGGAGAAAGAGCGGTACATTTCCTCAAGCCCCATTTTCCAGTGCTTTCCGGCCATGATCCAGAAACCGGGATAATCTGTGGAATCTATCGTATCCGTAAAATCGAAGGAAGTTTTTTTATATCCTTCCCGTTTAAAAGCGAAGACTGCATTAGGCCCGCATTCTACACCACCCCTTACCATTTTGGTAAAATGAACTCCCAAAAATGGGAAATCAGGATTTGGCAGGGGATAAATCAATCCTTTCACCTTGTGTTCGGCCTCTTTTGTGAGTTCATAATACTCACCCCTGAATGGTACAATTTTGATGTTGGGTTTTATTCCTGCAGACCGGGCAACCCGGTCGCTGTGTAGTCCGGTACAGTTGATGAAATGTCTTGTCTTGAATGTTTCTTTTTTTGTTTTGATCGAAAGTATTCCATTGGTTTGATGAACACTTTCCACAGGTTGATTGAACAGAACCGGATGAAGAGCGGCAGTGAGTTTTTCAGACAATTTCGCACATACTGCCGGGAAATCTATGATGCCGGCACAAGGCACGTGAATAGCGCGGACTCCGCTTGCATGCGGTTCAATTTCCCTCAGCTCCTTGCCATCAGTTAGACGTATGCCTTCAATATTATTTTCCAGGCCTCTCTTGTATAAGTTAAGCAGCCTTGGAATTTCCTCTTCATTGGCAGCAACAATCACTTTGCCGCAAATTTCATGATTTATTCCGTTTTCTTTGCAAAATTCTACGATTTGAAGCCTGCCTTCTACACAGTTCCGTGCTTTATAGCTACCGGGTTGGTAGTAAATTCCGGAATGAATCACCCCTGAATTATGTCCGGTTTGATGAGCTGCCACATTGTTCTCTTTTTCAAGCACAAGAATGGATGACCCCTTAAATGCCCTGCTTAATTTATATGCCGTCGATAAACCGACTATACCGGCTCCTGCAACCGTAAAATCGTAAACCATCTGTAAATATTATGTGTTATTTACTCTCAGAGAATCGTTAAACATTTTAATCGATTATCTCTTATTTTTCATCGCTGAAAAAATCTCAATTACTTTAAGTTATGAAAACCAAGCCATTTATATTTCTAATTTTTTCTGCATTGTTCTCGATGCTGGTTCAAACCTCCTGCAGCGGAGATCATGAAAGACATGCTGATAACAATTCGCCTGAATATATCATTGAAAATGCCGTTTTCGCCGATCTTGATGGCAATCAAGTCAGTATTAAAGATTTCAAAGGCAGTGTTATATTGATTGATTTTTGGGAATCATGGTGTGGGCCATGTTTGCAAGTGTTTCCTGCCATGCAGCAGCTCAGGGAAGAACATCCTGACAAATTCAAGGTTTTTGCTGTAACTGTTGGCCTTAATGAAGGGCCTGAAGATGCCCGTAGGTTTGCTGAAAGACATGATTATGATTTCAATTGGCTCTATGATGAACATCAGGTTTTCAACAGATTGGGCGGGCAGGGTATTCCTTACAAAGCTTATGTAGATCCCGATGGAAATTTTATAAAAATTGAAATGGGATCATACGGCAGGCAAGGTGATTATAACCGTGCGCTGGCTCTGATCAATGATTACTTTGAATTGTAATAATTTAAAAATTATGTGAACCTTACCTTTTAAACCGTTGTTAATAAAAGGAACTTATAAAACATTGAAATTATGGAACAACAAGTAGAAAAACTGCCTTATAAAGTAAAAGATATCGGATTAGCCAGATTCGGGCGCCAGGAAATTTCCCTGGCAGAAGCCGAAATGCCCGGGTTGATGGCAATTCGTGAAGAGTATGGTAAATCGAAACCATTGAAAGGGGCACGAATATCCGGCTGTTTACATATGACCATCCAGACTGCTGTTCTCATCGAAACGCTTCTGGAACTGGGTGCCGAGGTGCAATGGTCGTCCTGTAACATCTATTCCACACAAGATCATGCCGCTGCTGCAATTGCCGAAGCCGGAGTTCCGGTCTACGCGTGGAAAGATATGACCGAAGAAGAGTATGACTGGTGTATTGAACAGACACTTTTCTTCCCTGATGGTAAGCCATTGAATATGATTCTTGACGATGGCGGAGATTTAACCAATATGGTTCTGGACAAATATCCAGAGTTAATCCGTAATATTCGCGGCATTTCCGAAGAAACGACTACAGGAGTACTCCGTCTCTATGAGCGAATGAAAAAAGGTACTCTTACAATTCCTGCCATAAATGTGAATGATTCGGTTACAAAATCAAAATTTGACAATAAATACGGCTGTAAAGAGTCCTGCGTTGACGCTATCAGGCGTGCCACTGATATCATGATGGCTGGCAAAGTGGCTGTTGTTGCTGGCTATGGCGATGTCGGTAAAGGTTCTGCAGCTTCGCTTAGAGGTGCAGGTGCGAGAGTCATCATAACAGAGATTGACCCGATCTGCGCACTGCAGGCTGCCATGGACGGCTACGAAGTAAAGAAAATGACGGATGCAGCCAGAGAAGCCGACATCATCATTACCGCAACAGGAAATAAAGATATTCTTACCGGAGAACATTTCAGATTGATGAAAGACAAAGCCATTGTTGGCAATATTGGCCATTTTGATAATGAAATTGACGTGAAGTGGCTGAAGCAAAATACGGAAGAGGAGAATATCAAGCCTCAGGTTGATCTGTTCAGGTTTGCGGATGGAAAAGAGATCATACTACTGTCGCAAGGCAGGCTGATGAACCTTGGAAATGCCACCGGGCACCCAAGCTTTGTAATGAGCAATAGTTTCACAAATCAAACTCTGGCACAGATTGCACTTTGGAATGAAGAGTTTGAAGTGGGTGTGCATGTTCTTCCCAAACACCTGGATGAAAAAGTAGCCC
>PWLN01000174.1 GCA_003559375.1 Balneolaceae bacterium
AAAAATCATTTTCTTCAGATCATAGTTTTCAGGAACAGCTTCGATAATAAGGTCAGCATTCTGTACAGCTTCAGCAATATCTGTATACGCATGGATTCTGCCCAAAGCGTCCATTTTTTCAGCCTCCCCGATTTTTTCTTTTGAAACCATTCTGGACAGGTTTTTATCAATAATATCCAGCGCCTTCCTGGCCAATTCATTGCTTGTTTCCGTAAGGTGAACCTGTAAACCATTCATTGCAAAAACGTGTGCAATACCATTCCCCATAGTACCGCCTCCTAATACAGTAACATTTTTTATTTCTCCCATAACAATCAAAAATTTACTCTAAAATTTCATTTATCATTACTTTCGGATGTCAGAGTATGTATTTTGCCAGCTGTACTCATAACATCAGGTACTATCTTTACAATAAGCATAATTCATGAAATTCATTTTTAAAATCAGCCTGTTTTTATTTGTACTTTTGATCGGGTTATCTGTGCTGGCTATTTACTGGACTTTTTATAAACCTCTTCCCTCATACAATGTAACCCTTCGTATGGATGGCTTGCAGCAACAGGTTGATGTGCACTGGGATCCTTATAGAATACCCCATATCTATGCCCAAAATGAGGATGATCTCTATTTCACAATCGGTTATATTCATGCCCAGGAACGTCTGTGGCAAATGACTTTGTCTCAAATTGCAGCCGAGGGCAGGTTTGCCGAGTTTTTAGGTGAAGACCTGCTTCCATTCGATATTTATCAAATAACGTTGGGGATTTGGTATACTGCCTGAAAGATTGAAGAAGAAACTGACCCTCATATCCTGCATATTTTACAAAAATATGCCAATGGGATTAATCATTATGTACAAAAGCATCAGAATTATCTGCCGATTGAATTTTCTCTTTTAGGGGTTAAACCTCTTGAATGGACACCCCGACATACCATCGCACTTACACGTCTGATGTCGTGGGATCAAAATATGCACTGGTGGACTGAACTCACCTATGCCTATCTCGCAGAAAAGCTTGATCCACTTCAATTTCAACAACTCATCCCGGTTTATTCTGATGAATTCCCAACCACAATTGCAGATTTTCCAGTTGAAAATGTGGCTGAAAATGCAATGGCTTTTCTTGAGACAGAAATCAATCTGCGCTCGATGATGTCAAAAAATGGCTATCCATTTGGCAGTAATGCATGGGCTGTTAATGGCAGTAAAACAGAATCAGGGCAACCCATTCTGGCGGGTGATCCACATATGGGATTAAGTATTCCCGGTTTCTGGTATGAGGTTTATTACAATATACCGGGGCATAGTCTTGCCGGAACAACCATACCCGGTGCGCCATTTATAGTGCTTGGGCAGAACAGGAAAATCGCCTGGAGTATGACAAACATCATGGCTGATGATACCGACTTTTTTGTGGAAATTCTGGATCCTGTTAACCCTCAAACCTATGTTGCAGACAGCCTTGGCAACGCAGCTTTACATCTCTCCCTCAATGAACGCAAAGAGATTATAAAGGTAAAAGGAGCCAATGATAAATTGCACATCGTACGCAGCACGCACAACGGTCCGATTATCTCCGATATTCATCCCTCAGCGGGCCTGATTGAAGATAAGGTGGTTACCCTCAGCTGGATGGGCCACAGAGTAAGCCATGAATTAATGGCACTCTATCGTATGAATCGTGCGGAGAATATGGAGCAATTCCGAAATGCTGTTGAGATGTTTCATTCACCGGGAATGAATTTTATCTATGCAGATGCAGATAACAATATCGCCATATTTACCGGAGCGTCGTTGCCGGTCAGGGATTTTAATCCATTAACTTTCAGAAAAGGATGGGATCCGCAGTATCAGTGGTACGGTACTATTCCATTTGATGAGCTTCCACATGTAATCAATCCTGAAAGTGGTTATGTTGCACATGCTAACAACAAGCTTCATCCTGATTCTTATCCACACTACATCGCAACATTTTGGGAACCGCCATCAAGAATTTTAAGAATAGAAGATCTGCTTGAATCCTCAGACAACCTGTCAGTAGAGTTCATGCAATCGATGCAATTTGATGTTTTTTCTGAACATGCCAACAATATCAATGATTTGATTTTACCGATCCTCAGAGGTGATCCAAATCCCGATCGGTTCAGAATAGTGCTGTCATACCTGGAAAACTGGGACCACAGATATTATCCCACATCCACAGCTGCATCCATTTTTGATTTGTTTTTTATGAAGTTTGCTGAATCTGTATTAAAAGATGACCTTGGAGAGGAGGCTTATCTCACACTTATAACTCTTGAGCATCTTCCTGTAATGATTCTCACCAGAATGCTTGAAGAAGACAGTTCATTCTTTAACATCATTACCACACCCGAACTTGAAACAAGATCACACATGGTAAGAGAGAGCATGGCAATGGCAATTAATGAACTTACAGAACGGTTTGGGCCGGAACCAGCCGAGTGGCGTTGGGAAAACCTGCACAGCCTTACGTTAAAACCGCCGCTATTGGGTGAAGCCAGCGAGGCTCCTGATGCTCCGGCTGTATTCAGGATTATTGTCACTAACCTTTTTAATAAAGGGCCATTCGCTGCCCGAGGCCATGGAATGACTATCAATAAAGGCCAATATAGCTGGCACAGGCCATTTGAGATGGATCTTGGTGCTTCTATTCGAAGAATTATCGACTTTTCATCTCCGGAAAGAACACTTTCCGTACTCCCGACAGGTCAATCTGGAAACCCATTTTCCGCCAATTATGGCGACCAGACAAACCTTTGGCTGGAAGGGCGATACCGGTTCATATACCAGGACAGCACATTCTTTCAGCAAACAAGCTACGAAACCATGACTCTGCTGCCAGCTAATGATCAAACCCATTAAAGATATTATATTTGGATTCATATTAAGGCATGGCGTTGATCGTAAAACAAGCTGCATGTACTGAATTATTTAAGTAAACTAAGACTCAAAATCCTGTAACTTCATTCGGATTTATCAAAATTTATCCAATAAACTCACTCAAATGGTTTTTATTAAACATTCCCTCATTTTATTGATTGCCATTCTTTTGTTATCCTGTAAAACAACAGACCAGCCTCAACCTGAAGAGCCCGATACGACGGGAATATCCATTGCAGGAGAACCTATCCAGATAGATATAGAACCTGTTAAAAAATTTGACTTTGAAGTAAATGTGGATACCCTGCTCAGCAATATGAGCCTTGATGAAAAAATAGGCCAGCTTTATGTTGTCCCCGCTTATGGCAGGTTCAGTAATGTAAGAACTCCAAATGTACAGCGGTTGCAGCGGCTGATCCGGGAATATCATATTGGCGGACTGATTTTTTTTCAGGGTGATGTCTATGCCCAGGCTGTTTTGCATAACAGGCTTCAAAACGTGTCTGACATTCCACTCTGGATAACCCAGGATATGGAATTCGGAGCCGCGATGCGTGTAAGCGGAACAACGCGGTTTACACCGGCAATGGGAATCGCTGCCACTGGCAATCCTGATAACGCATATCTGAAAGGGAAAATCACGGCCAGGGAAGCGAAAGCATTGGGAGTGCATCAGGTTTTCGCACCTGTATTGGATGTGAATAATAATCCGGATAACCCGGTAATAAATGTTCGTTCGTTCTCGGCAGACCCTGAACTTGTTTCACAATATGCAATCCGTTTCATGGAAGGCATGCAAAATGAAGGTGTGATGGCTACCGGTAAACATTTTCCCGGCCATGGAGATACCGATACAGATTCTCATCTCGCTTTGCCAACAATAGGCCATAATTTCGACCGCCTCTCAGAGCTTGAGCTTGTACCTTTTCGGAATGCAATTGCAGGAGGCCTTCAAAGTGTGATGAGTGCGCATATACATTTCCCTGTTATCAGTTCCGGCCCCGGCCTTCCGGGTACTCTGGATCCAACTATTATTCAGGGTATTCTGATAGATTCACTTCAGTTCAATGGATTGATCGTAACCGACGGGCTTGAAATGCAGGGGATCACCAATCACTACTCTCCCGGTGAAGCTGTCATAATGTCGATCCTTGCAGGTGTCGATTTAATGCTGATCAGCCCCGATGAAATGACAGCAATCCAGGAACTAAAGCGTGCAGTTGAGATTGGCAGAGTAAGCGAAGAACGTATTAACCAGTCAGTTCGAAAAATTTTAAACCTCAAAATTGAAGCCGGGCTGTTTGAAAACCGATTTGTTGACATTGATGCACTTGGAATTTTGATTAACACACCTGAATACCAGGCTGAAGCCGACCGGATTGCAAGAGAGTCTGTTACCGTGCTGAAAGACAGCAGGAATATTCTACCCATTACAAGCGTGAATACCAATCAGATTGTGTTGGTTTCCGTTTCAGATAGTGACGGACATTCCTCAGCGGGTGTATTGGCTCGTGAAGTACGAAGGTATCATCCCAATGTAAGGCATCATGAATTGAACAATCGAACAACAGATGATGAAATTAACAGAATGCTGCAGGATGCCCGCAGGGCCGATTTAATCCTGATCGGTTCATTCATTATGGTACGTTCCCACCACCCGATTCAGATGCCACAGCGCCAATTGCGTGTTTTAAGGCAGTTAACCGCTCTCACCGCACCAACTGCCCTCCTTGCATTTGGCAATCCATACGTGGTTAGAGACCTGCCGGAAACCGAACTTCAACTTCTGGCATGGTCATCGGCCGCTAATCAGGTACAGCAAACAGTACCTGCACTATTTGGTGCGGCTGATATAAACGGACGTTTTCCCGGAGAAATACCGGGAATGTACAGAATCGGTGACGGATTGAGTATGGCACAGTCAACGATCCGTTTTGATGTTCCCGAATCAGTTGGTATGATTACCGATTCACTTCTGCACATCGACATGATTATGCAGAAAGCCATTGATGATTCCGTTTTTCCCGGAGGTGTAGTTGGTGTGATGCGAAAAGGGACTCTGATCTGGCAGCAAGGATATGGTTATCACGACTATACCAAAACAAGGACGGTACAACACACTGATATTCATGATCT
>PWLN01000283.1 GCA_003559375.1 Balneolaceae bacterium
ATAGGTATTTTTCTGTGCTAATCTATGGCTTAAAAAAAAGGATCTTTTAACCCGGATTACGCATTCGACTTCCGAAGTCTTACGAAGCATCGAAAAGAACCTTCATCGGTTAACATATTGAAGATTTAAAAAAATTTGAAAGACTTCGGAAGTCTTTTTGGTCTTATGCGTAATTTGGGTTGAAATCAGCTATATATCAAAATTCTGTCGCTCAATCAGGTTATCAATTCAACAGAAATAATTTTTTTAAAAAATTTTGTAAGGAATTCTCGGATTTTGGTTCATACTATAAAAAAGTGGAAACAGAAGAATTTGATGCAAAAAATTATTTTGGCCGTTCAGTTCGAGATTTGCAGCCGGATGAACAACCCAGAGAAAAAATGTTGAAATATGGTGTTGATAGTCTTTCTGACGCCGAGCTTCTTGCAATCATGCTAAGAACCGGCACCAAAGGAATGAATGCAGTAGACGCTTCCCGCGCACTGCTATCACGCTTTCGGGGTCTACGTAACCTGTCCAAGCAGGATTGGCAGGCTATGCGAATTATTCCGGGGATTGCCAATGTTAAAGCAATTACTCTTGAAGCTGTGTTTGAACTTTCCCGAAGAATTCAAATAGCCTCTTTAGGGGATGAGATCATCATGAATACTCCTGAGGCAGCTGCGGCATATTTTATGCCCCGCCTCAGGGATTTGCCACATGAAGAATTTTATGTGGCATTTCTGAATAACTCAAAAATTTTAACCGGGTTCAAAAAAATAAGTTCAGGTGGAACAACTGCAACTATTGTGGAGCCTGCCGAGGTGATGCGGCAGGCAATTCTCAACCAGGCTCACAGCATCATTTTGGTACATAACCACCCATCAGGTTATCTTAAAGAGTCGAAAGCAGATATTCAGTTAACACAAAGGCTTTGTGAATCGGGTGATATGCTGAGAATTCCGGTAATTGACCATATCATCATCGCAGGTGACGGTTATGTAAGTTTCAGGAATAAAAATTTAATACCTCATTAAAGCGTTTCATGTTATTTAGTGTACTACTGCAATGCATATTCGTAAACTGTATGCAAGTAAATAAATCTCGTTAATGAATGAAATGAATTGATCATTAAAAAATGATATGGTTTAATTCATTGTTGGCTCAATTTTATGATTTGAAAATTTTGTTCGGTATTACAATCTGGGGGTGATGGACTATTCGGAATTGGTACATGCGATAAAAAATGGGGATCAGCGTAAAGCTGATAAATTAATTGCTGAGGCAATACCGATATTAAAGAAGTACCTCATCTCTAACCTTGGTGCTACACCTGAAAACGCAGATGATTCAGTACAGAGAATGTTTGAATATTTAATACCAAAAATCCGTAATGGTGAAATTACCAGCCCTTCCGGTTTGCTTTCATATATGTTAACCGGCACAAGGCATAGTTACTATAAAACTTACCGTAATTTTTATACGGAAAACATGGAAGATTTGTGTGAAGAAATCGCGGATCCCACTGAACAGTCACAGAAATTGATTAATCATGAATTCGAACTTGTATTAAAAACCTGCCTGGGTAAGTTGAAGTATCACTATCGTGATTTGATACAATTTTTATTTGATCATCCTGATGCAGATTCAGAGGATCTGGCCGAATATTTCAATATCTCACTCGGTAATGCCTGGGCAAGAAAACACAGGGCTTTGCAAAAACTAAGTGAGTGCGTGAATAAAATTTTAAATAAAAAATAAATTTTTGTAAGGAAATTGAAAAAACGGGTTCATACATATGAGATAGGTGTATTCGACTGCATGATGTCCAATATTGACAAGATCATTATCAAATGAAAAAACAGGAAAAACTCAAGTTTTTAAGGCAGATCGAACAGTATACCCGCGGACAACTAAACCAGGAGGAGATAGATGAATTGTGGAAAAAATTCCTTCAATACCCCGATTATTATCGATTATTCGAGGTGGAACTGCATCTTAGAAACCTGATCCATAAAGGTGAAGTTCCTCATTTTTTCAATGACCCTTCAGAATCGAGGTTAATCGGAACCTATGCTGAAATCCGGTCATGGATTTATGCAACTGCTGCCGCTATTCTCATTGTTATAGGATTGCAATTTTTCACTGTTCCGGAAGATGCTATTTTAAGAAATATGGCATTGGCCAATATTGAACTAACTGAACTTGCCGGAATAGATATTTATCGTTCTAACGAAGAGGTGCCCGATGAATTGGATACAGCTATCAATGAATCCATTGTTTTGGCATTTGAGAATGCCCCTGATCTTGCCATATCCCGTTTCACACAACTTCTTACTGAGCCTTTAAATCCGCTCCAAAAACACAATGTGAAAATGAATCTCGGAATACTACATTACAATGCGGCAGATTATGAAAAAGCCATCACTTTTTTCAAATCTTCAACAAATAATTTCCTTGAAAATGCATCCATTGAGGAAAATGTTTTTTGGTTTTTGGGGAACAGTTATTTGCAAATGGCTGATTATGAAAGTGCACGCGATGCACTGATAAAAGTTTACTCTTTATCAGGAAGGTTTGAAGAAGCTGCAGCCACCATAATCAGAAAGATCGACATTTACCAAAGCAGTATTTCTTCAGAAGATTCAGACATGTAACCCATCTTCCACGAAACAACTGAATATGATAGCTGATAGCTGAAATATAAAAATGGCAATATCTGATCAGAGATTTTAAAAGTTGCGGGATAAACGAAATGGCTTACCTCTCTGCTCTTGGAATCGGTTCAAGATTAGCTTTCGCATGATTCATTAAAAGTTCATGGGTATTGCGAAGCTTTTGGCCTTTTTGTGGTTTCATTCGCTTATACTTTCCATTTGGTTTCATGACCCATCGCTGCATGTTGTCATTAATATTCACGTTCAGCATAAATTTGAGATAGCTCTTGAGCTCCGGATGCTCGATGGGAGCGAGCAGCTCTACCCTTGCATCAAGATTTCGGTGCATCAGGTCGGCCGATCCAATGTAGTAACGTTCGTTGCCTTTATTGTAAAAATAATAACAACGGGAATGCTCGAGGAAACGGCCAATGATGGAGTGCACTTTTATATTATCACTGAGCCCTTTTTTCTGAGGCAGCAACCTGCAAACTCCCCTCACTATCAAATCAATTTTTACACCTTCGCGGGAAGCTTCATACAATCTCTGAATAATCAACGGATCTTCAAGGCTATTCATTTTCGCTATAATTCTTCCTTTACGGCCATTTGTCGCTTCGAAAATTTCAGAATCTATCAGGTCCATGATTTGATTGCGCAAATGTTTTGGCGCAACAAGAGATTTTTTGAATGTTTGATCCGGCGCATAGCCTGTTAGAAGATTAAATACATCCGAAACATCCGATGCGATATCTTCACGGCAGGTAAAATAACCCAGATCTTCATAGAGTTGTGCTGTATCCGGGTGATAATTTCCGGTTCCAATATGGATGTATCTTCTCAAACCATCACGTTCTTCGCGAACCACAATCGTAATCTTGGAATGAATTTTTAGGCCTGATATTCCGTAAGAAACATGAACACCCGCTTTTTCAAGGCGTTGGGCCCATAAAATATTACGCTCCTCATCAAAGCGTGCTTTTAGCTCAATGAGTATCGCAACCTGCTTATCTGCATCGGCAGCACGCATCAGTGCATGCATCAAAGGTGAATCCCTTGATGTTCTATACATGGTTTGTTTGATTGCAAGTACCTTCGGGTCTTTTGATGCTTCTTCAACAAATCGTTGTGTGGAAGTTTCAAAACTGTGATATGGATGATGAACAATAAAATCATTTTTCCGAATTACATTAAACACAGAGGGTGAAGCTTCATCCATGGAATGGCGGAAAACGGGATGCAGGGTTGGTGTCCATGGTTCAAACTTGAGATGATCAAATCCTTTTAATGAATAAATTTGCATGACATCGGCAAGGCCTATCGGGCCGTCCATTTCAAATACATCCGTTTTTTTTAAGCCAAGGTTCTGAATAATATATTTTTTAACACGATCAGGCATTTTCTTATCAATCTCAAGGCGCACAACTTTTGCGAATCTTCTCTCACGAAGTTCTTCCTCAATCATTTCAAGCAAATCATCGGCTTCTTCTTCATTTCTCTCAATATCTGCATTTCGGGTTACTCGAAATACATTTGCAGAAATAACATCTACTCCGGGGAAAAACCGGTTCAGTTTGGCCAGTATCAAATCTTTAACAGACAGCAATATTTTCCCTGTACTTCCGTCGAGTTCAATCCACCTTGGGCGGTTTGAGGGGATTTTAATACGGGCAAAAAGATTCTGTCCTGTTCCGGGATGCTTCAATGTAATCGCCAGTGATCTGCTTTTATTGGAAATAAATGGAAAAGGATGGGCTTCATCTACAGCAAGTGGTGTGATAATCGGGTAAATCTGCTTTTCAAAATAGTCATCAGCCTTAAGCTGTAAAGCCGGTTCAAGCATGGTATAGTCCCTGAATAATATTCCTTCTTTTTCAAGAAGTGGTTTGAGGATTTCCAGGTAACATGCCCTGTATCGTTTAATCATTTTCAAAACGTCTTTTCTGATTGCCCGCAACTGATCACTGGGAGTGCGGCCATCAACAGTAAGATCCTTCATTCCGGCATGAAACTGGCGCTTTAAACCTCCAACCCTTTTTTGGAAAAACTCATCCAGGTTCGAACATACAATTCCAATAAATTTGACTCTCTCAAGCAGGGGCAAATCATCCCTCTCCGCTTCAGCAAGTACTCTCCAATTGAACTTAAGCCAGCTCAATTCGTAATTATCAAAATATTCGGGCCCGGAAATTTTTAATCCAACATCTTTCATGAGCTATTTCCAATTTTATTCATCATTATTTAGACTCAAAACTCAAAACTCAAAACTCAAAACTCAAAACTCAAAACTCAAAAAGAAATATCCATGGTTCAGCAATTCAATCGCAAGTTATTTATTATTGCATTATGTTTGATTTATCCCAGATTAAGTTATAAAAAATAACCATTGCAAAATCCTCTA
>PWLN01000249.1 GCA_003559375.1 Balneolaceae bacterium
CATAGAAACGTTCGCCATCTGCCAGGATGGATGATATTCGCACGGGATGCCTTATGGTATCCATTTGTGTAATTGTGATACCGAGGTCATTATGGGCGATCAGAATATTATTATTCTTATCGCGGGCAATTCCTCTTGCTGCTGCCCCGCTTGCGGCATCATCCCGGAATGCTGTAAAATCGGTGCCGCTGAATATGATGCCACCGGTGGGTATCGTAAATAACATGTCTCCGTTCCGGTCTCTCTGCGGATAGCTGATGCGGAGGCTTGGCAGCCCGTTTCGCCGGTCCAGATAGGTTAAATTGGTGCCATCGAAGACAGCCAGCCCCATATCACGAAACCGAATATAGAGATGATCATCGGTTTCAATGTTAAAAAACATTCCTGAGGTGTTCACACGCTGAAGTATTCTGAAATCTGCAGTTGTGCTGGTGCTGTCGGATAAATCAATAAACCGCTGCTGTTCAAAATCGAATTTAGTGAATCCGCCTTCTTTCAAAAAGTAATGCCCGTTATGGAGTTCGCCTACGTAAAAGAGGCGGTTTTCCGGAACATTCCATTCATCCGGTGGCATGATCCATGAATCATCATCCATAACACGGATATGAGTTTGTGCAAGAAATAAAGCATCACCTGCGGAAGGAGAAAACCTGCCTGTAATCCACATCCGGTTCTCACGATCGGCGATCAGCTCAAATTCCTGATAAGGAAGAGCCATCAGGCTGTCCGGGAAAGGCGGATCAAACCTGTTGAAAGAATCGTCTTCCAGCCTGCCGAGAAAAAATGGTTGTTCCGGATTTGTATCAGTGGCAGGCGCCACATAGTTGTTGTAGGTAAAAATTTCACCATTTGCACGTTCCACAACCATCCGTGAAAAGAATGGTGAGCCATCCTGATCCATATAGTTTGTGATCTGCGGGGTATCGCCATTCCAAATGAACCGGTTTACTCCGTTATCCGAGGGAAACCATAAAGCGCCGTCAGAAGATTGGTTCACAAACAAGAGGTTATTGCTCGAAAATCCATCAGCAACAGAAAAATTTATGAATTGTCCGCCATCCCAAACGGTGGTGCCCAATGCATCATATGTTTCTGTTTCAGTGTCATAGTTATTCATATGATTGATCCAGACATTCCCATCCCTGTCGGTAAACAATCGCTGTCTGTAATACACACCGCCCGTTGTGGATTCAGCAGGAAGTTTCAACAGACCATCATCTTCAGTTAGCAACCTGGAATAAGGTGGAGTGTAGATTCCAATAACGTCCGGTTCACTTTGTGCGGTGAGATATACATCACCTGAAAGGTTATTGAGGAAAAAACCACGGGCGTTATCCAGCCACTCCCATGTACCATCAATTTTTTGGAAAACAATACTGTAAATTTCATTTGTGCCAGGTTCGGCAACCTGAAGATTTGCAATTAAACGGCCGCTGACCGAACGCATCACATAAATTCCAAAATAGACAGCATTTTCACTCAAAAACCCGTCCGACAATTCTTTCAGTTCCTGCCAGGAAACAACCTGCTCTGTCCGCCATTCTCCATTACTGAAAATAAACATGTGTTGTGAAAAACTATCCTCGTTATATCCGCCCTGAGGAGAGAGAGTAACGATTAATTCATCTTGATCGCTGTCATATAGTATAAATAAGCCTCCAGTTCTGGATTCGATGATTTCATTAAGCCATTCAACGGGCTCAAAAGAATTACCGTCAAACATGAAAAGTCCGTTGAATTCACGCCTGTTCTCTTCTGTATTATAGACACCATTGCATTGGAGCCAGAGATTTCCACTGTTGTCTTCTGTGATGCTGATTGAAAAGCCGTCTGGATCACGGAAATGAGTAGCGACATTCATACAGCCGGTTTCTTCATCAAAAATTTCAAATTCGTTATCCCTGAATCTGGCAAAGTAAGAGTGATTTGTGAAAATTCCATCAGTGCTGTAACCGGATGAGGTGAACCAGATTGAGCCGTCGGATGCTTCAAAAGCGCCGGTTATATTATGAAGGGGGAGCTCTTCAAATGAAAAGGTCCGGAACTCACCGTTCTCAAGTACCATAAGTCCTCCATTTTGCGGAGAGTCGAATGGAGGAGTGTAGGAGCCAACCCACAGGCGCCCCTTACTGTCGGCGAGTACTGGCACAACCTCTTTTCGGCCAAGGCCTGGCGGATCAAAACCCTCTTCAGGGCCATAAATGTTAATATGTTGGCCATCAAAACTTGCAAGAGTTCTGGAATCAGAAAACCACATCACACTGCGATTTCTGTCATAGTAAATATTCTGCAGCATATTGATGCCATATTCTGATCCGAAATCTTCAATCTCGTTGCCCGAAATCCGTATAGTACCGCCGCTTGTGCTTAACCACAAATATCCATCAGCAGAAACAATAGCATTTGTAGGTGAATGGCTGGGTATCCCGTCTTCAGGAGAATATATACGGTGTATAGCCCCGGCTTCTGTGGTATAAACCTGTTGGGCAATGGCAGCAGGTAATATGATGAACGATAGGAAAAATAAAGAATAGAGCCGATATGGAGAGAAAACTGCTTTTTTTGATAAAACCATTATGGATGCTTCATTATAATTCTTTGGGGTGAACGGACGTAAAAGCAATCAAAACATCATCCGGATTGCACTGCAAATATAAGTGACCAGAATGAGCTTTCACAATATCAATTCTACTGAATATGATACCGCCACAACGATGATAATGATAAAGATAAGTATTATTGAAACCGCCGCTTAATCGGTAAGCTGCGTTCTCAAATAGTTCGATTCATAAATCGAAATTTATACTTCCGCTATGCCGTAAATTGATATGGCATATCCAGACTTTGAAAAAGACAAGAGATTCCGGCCCTAATTTATAGAGGATACGGGTTACAGCATGTTGGTTAAACCTGCATCCCGCATCCCGCATCCCAAAAACAAATTATCTCTCCACAATAATTCTTGGCGGCGACTCTCCCCGGGCAAAAACCTGATCTGCATGTATGAAAACGGCATAGGTGTAGGTACCTATTCTTGCGCCATTGCCAACAGCCAGAACAAGCGGGTTACCCTCCTGAATTACACGGGTGTTACCACCAAAAAGAGTTTCATCGTCAAATTGAAAGGAAGCCCCTGATCCTTCAACCACCCATCTGATCCTGTCGCGACGGTTTACCACGATGGTACTTTTTGTTTCATCATCAGCGTGAACTACCCTCCATTCATCGTTAATTTTCTTAATAACAAGATTGTGTTCAGTTGGCCTGTTCTGTGGCTGAGCCTGTAGTATTTCTGAAAAAAGCCCAAATATCAGGAAGATTCCAAGTACCGCCGACATGGTATAGATTGGTTTTATAGTCATAAATTTATCTCAGTTAATTTAAATGTTATTGTTTGTAACGTTCTTCATTTGGATCTATCCGTTCATCCATACCTGTTTCGTAAAATTCCACAAACCGTGGATCTGCGATGAAATCCGTTAATTCGGGCTGGTTCAAAATTTCTGATAACGGATATCCAGCATCAATTGCTTTTTTGATCCAGTAAAGGGCTTCATTTCTGTCACCCAGTCTTTCATGTGTAGTTCCGGTTCTGTACATGATATAAGAATTGTCGGGGGCTAATTTCAGAGCTTCACTCATATAGTCGCGTGCTCTTTGTTCATTTCCAAGTACAGCCTCATAACCTGCAAGACTAATTAACAGTTCGGGATCTCCGGGGTTAATATCATATTGTTCAAGGGCCAGCTCAATTGCCTTTTGATAAGCTGGTAATGCCTTATCTTCTTTGCCGGGAGTATACATGTAGGCCGAGGCCAGATTACCCCAAAGAAGGTAGTCCCGGTCATTGATTTCAAGAGCCTGTTCATACATATGTACAGATTCACTGAATTTTCCCTGAGAGTAATAGAGTGTAGCAAGGTTTGAAGCAGCGCTATAGGTTACCTGAATATCCAGGGATTTTTCATACAATTCCCTGGCCTCATTCAGCATGCCGCTAAAGTAATACATACTGCCCAGGTTCATATAACCGCGATGGTTATCCGGTGTAAGCTCAATCACTCGCTGGAATTGCTCTTTGGCCTCTTCGAATTTATTATTTCGGAAGAAAAATGCCCCTAATACATTGTAACCGGCCCAAAAGTCAGGTTTTAACTGTATTGCCCGTTTGTATGTCGATTCAGCAAGGTCAAGGTCTCCGGAGAATTCATATGCTTCTGCCAGTCCCCGATAGGCATCTGCATTGGTGGGGTCTGCGGCAAGGGCATCATTATAATGCTCAATGGCTTCCAGGTATCTGCCAGTTCCGGTAGCGATCGTGCCAAGTGTAATATGAGCCTGCAAAAGCTGGTTGTTCAGCTGAAAGGCTCTGTTGCTTTGCTCCGATGCCAAATCGATCCAGCTACGGTCTCGTGTGATTTCAAATTTTCGCCAGTAAGCCTGTCCCAAAGCGGCATATGCAAGTGCAAATTGGTTATCCAATACAACGGCTTCTTCTAATACCTGAATGGCGTTATTGACATTTTCAGGGCGTTCATATCTCTGAAGATATCCAAGACCCTGAATGTAAAGTTCGAATGCAGCCGGTACAGATGTTTTTCCAACACTAATCACTTCTATGGTTTCAGGGTTTAGTTCCAGGTTCAGCATTGCCAACAAGCTCTCTACCGATTTTTCATGGAGTGCCGGCACATCGGATGCATCAACATCAATAACCGCAGAATTTAATTGTCTGAGGTTCCTTGAGTCGATGAGGGTAATGGTGAGCCGAAGCCTGTCGGCTATGGGTTGCAGGCTGCCTGCAATGGCATAATTAACCCGGAACATTCGATACGCTTCACCGGCACTGGATATATTCAAACTCCGCACTTCACCTGCCGGCACCACCCAAAGGTCTTTCTGATAGCG
Organism: Balneolaceae bacterium; assembly: GCA_003559375.1. GTDB lineage: Bacteria > Bacteroidota > Rhodothermia > Balneolales > Balneolaceae > Rhodohalobacter. Next base: position 4,909 of record PWLN01000249.1, read on the forward strand.
CTCAAGTTGAGAAAGCTGGCTTGTGATCGTTTCAACAAGGCCATCGGCGAAAACTTGCCTCCCGGGGTCTGCACCAATGTTTGTAAAAGGAAGCACTGCAAGATG
>PWLN01000081.1 GCA_003559375.1 Balneolaceae bacterium
GTCTTTAGGGAGTGATTTTTGTATGGTTAATGCATCGATGTGCAGAAAAGGTATGTACTAAGCAGTAATACAAAAAACACCTATAACCATTAAAATGCTTTAAAAAACTGTAAGGTTTTTCCTTTTCAGGGTTCATACAAGAACAATCAGATGTTACAACAAAGCCCTGAAGGGGCGCCATCACCAACACAGGGCAGCGCCCTGTGATAGTATAGCCAATCCATAACAAGCTCTGAAAGAGCGTCATCCAAACCGAAGTGCTAACAAGTTGTCATAATCCCGTAAGGCGTTAACCAGGACCAACATGGTATGTTTATCAGGTGAGATGCAGCCGTTCACCCCTTCTCTGCGATTCCGCGTCGTTCAATGTTCTGTTTACGTACAAACATACCATTTTGCACCTATACTGAATCAAACCCATTTTCATGGCATTGGGTTGACGATGGATCTCCCAGTGCTGGGGAAAGGCCAAACACTTATTTATTCCATTTTCATTAATCGTCCTGGCTGGAGAAGACCCGAGGGGTCGGGGTGTGAGTGCCACACACCGGCCTGCGAATTACCATACAACCCCATCAGGGGTGACCGATCAACTAGCCCCGGGTGAATGCCGATCATCGCGCAGCGTTGATCGCATGGAACCCGGGGTAAAGCGCAGCCCCAAAGCCGCCCCCGAGCGATGAACTCGTTGAGGCCCGAAACATAATCGAGGGGGTATTCCCTACTTGCTGAGTATAGGTGCAGATCACAGATCCCATTCCAACATCCTGCCAGAGCCCCTCAATAATGTTTATCGTTTTTCAAAATCAAGTCGCTCGGGGCTTCCATTTGCGGCATCGTCTTATCCCCGGGTTGCGCTGCGCTGCCATGCGTTGCATTTAACACCCCCCTTGTCCCCCCTTTTTAGGGGGGAATTTAGGAGCTCCACCCGGGTCTATCACATAGTGATGGCTATGCCGCAGGATCGGCCGCCCTTACAGGGCTTTTCTGTTGAAGGGATTTAATTGTAGATAGTTGGTTCGTTTTGTTGAGTTGTAGTTCACTATATGAACTTAATCCTACCCTTTCCATACATTGCCCCGACCAGTGAAGCCCCGAGGGATCGAATTGTCAGAACCATTCTCCGGTATACCTAAGCCTACATATTCCGCCGGTATTGCCCTCCTACTTCATAGAGTGCATGTGAAATCTGACCCAGGGAAGATACCTTGACTGTTTCCATTAGCTCTTCAAAAATATTCTCATTATTTCGGGAGGCCTCTTTCAGTTTTTTGATGGCTTTTTCAGATTGCTCCAAATTAAATTTTTTAAACAGATCCAGATCATGTATCTGCTGCTGTTTTTCTTTTTCTGTTGAACGTATCAACTCAAATTCACCTTGATCGCCATTTTCAGATGAATCTCCCAGGAATGTATTGACTCCTATAATGGGCAGTTCCCCGGAGTGCTTCAATGACTCGTAGTGCAGGCTCTCTTCCTGAATCTTGCCACGCTGGTACATGCTCTCCATCGCACCCAATACTCCTCCCCTCTCTGTAATCTTGTCAAACTCTGCCAGTATTGCCTCTTCAACGAGGTCGGTAAGCTCTTCTATCAGGTATGAGCCCTGCAGCGGATTTTCATTTTTTGCCATACCCAGCTCCTTGTTGATGATCAGCTGGATGGCAAGAGCACGGCGTACCGACGCCTCGGTCGGAGTAGTGATCGCCTCGTCAAACGCGTTGGTATGCAGTGAATTACAATTGTCATATATGGCCATCAAAGCCTGCAACGTGGTCCGGATATCATTGAACTGGATCTCCTGAGCGTGCAGGGAGCGACCACTGGTTTGAATGTGGTACTTCAGTTTCTGCGACCGTTCATTGGCACTGTACTTGTGTTTCATCGCAATCGCCCAGATTCTGCGGGCTACACGGCCTATGACGGCATATTCCGGGTCGAGACCGTTGCTAAAGAAAAATGATAGATTGTGTGCAAAATCATCGATTTTGAGTCCGCGTGACAAATAATACTCCACATAGGTAAACCCGTTTGCCAGTGTAAACGCTGCCTGGGTGATTGGATTTGCACCCGCCTCCGCAATGTGATAACCCGAGATGGATACCGAATAGTAATTTCTAACCTTATTTCGTGTAAAATAGTACTGGATATCCCCCATCAGTTTCAGGGCAAACTCAGTAGAAAAGATACAGGTGTTCTGGGCCTGGTCTTCTTTCAGGATATCTGCCTGAACGGTACCGCGTACAACCTGAATGGCCCTGGCTTTTATTTTTTCGTATACCTCCATTTCGACGAGCTGATCACCGGCAATGCCAAGAAGCCCCAATCCAAAGCCATCACTGCTTGGTGGCAGATTTCCCTGATAGCGAGGCTGTGTGAGCCCTTTTTTTTCAAAGATTGAATTTATTTTTTCAACGGCATCATCCCACTTGCCTTCCTGTTTGAGATATCGTTCAACTTCCTGGTCGATGGCAGTATTCATAAACATGGCCAGGATCATAGGCGCCGGACCATTGATGGTCATGGAAACGGATGTATTGGGCGCTGTAAGCTCAAATCCGGAATAGAGCTTTTTCATATCATCGAGAGTGCAGATGCTTACCCCCGAATTGCCGATTTTGCCATAGATATCAGGACGCTTTCCGGGGTCTTCGCCGTACAGTGTCACGGAATCGAACGCAGTGGAAAGCCTGGCTGCCGTCAACCCTTCACTCAGATAATGAAAACGCCTGTTGGTACGCTCCGGTGTGCCTTCACCCGCAAACATTCGGGCCGGATCTTCCCCTTCCCTTTTAAATGGAAACACGCCCGCTGTAAACGGAAAAAATCCCGGCATGTTTTCTTTCAGTGCGTATTTCAGTCTCTCACCAGGATGTTCTGTCTTTGGCAATGCGATACGCGGAATTTTCGTACCACTCAGAGAAGCCCTGAACAATTCATTGGTAATCTCTTTCCCCCTGATTTTTACGGTATGTTCATCACCTCTGTATGTTTCTACCCAATCATCCCATTTTTCGAGAATATTTACCGGTAGCGGATCCAGTTTGGCCAGCCAATGGGATTCCATTTCCCCAAGCACAGATAACAGTTTTTCCTTATCACCGGGATTCCAATTACTCAACTGCCTGATTGTGCCTCTTACCTGTCCAAGTTTTTCAGCAATTTCAATCTGTTGGCTAGCCCATTCATGGTACTGTTCAATGGTTTCCGAAATCTCCGACAGGTATCTTTGACGCTTGCCTGGAATAATGGCACGGGCCTGCAGGTCATCAGCAGGATCAGGATTCGTGTATAGAGTTGGTAAGCGATTCCATCCCGTCTTGCTATTTAAAAGGCCAGCGACAGCTGAAAAGAGGCGGTTTACTCCTTCATCATTAAAAAGTGAAGCTATGGTTGGATAAACCGCCATCTCATCCGGATTGATGTGCCAGTCACCCCGGTTTCGCTGCATCTGTTTGCGAATATCGCGCAGGGCATCCAGTGACCCTTTTTTGTCATATTTGTTTAATACCACCAGGTCGGCCAGGTCCAGCATGTTGATTTTTTCAAGCTGTGTGGCAGCACCGTATTCGTGGGTCATTACGTATAGCGGTACGTCACATAAATCAACAATTTCCGTACCGCTTTGTCCGATGCCGCTTGTTTCGATAATCACAAGGTCAAAACCGGCCGCTTTGTATATAGCAATGGCACCCTTTACAGCAGAACTGACCGAGATATTGGATGCCCTCGTAGCCATGCTTCTCAGAAAAACCCGGCTGGTGTTAATGCTGTTCATGCGGATGCGGTCGCCAAGCAGAGCACCTCCGGTTTTTATTTTGGATGGATCAACGGAGATCACTCCGATCGTGAGATCGGAAAATTCAGTAAGAAAACGACGGATCATTTCATCTGTCAGTGAGCTTTTTCCTGCACCTCCTGTTCCTGTAATGCCCAGCACTGGAATGGTTTTATCTGTTGCTGGTGAACATTCCTTTCCTGACAATACCAACTTACCATCAGAGAAATCTGCAATGGACGTATGCCCGTTTTCAAGTGCGGACAGGGTTCTGGCAATGGCAACCGGTTCCTGAATCAGTATCCTTGATGTGTCTGCCGGCATTTCTGAATTAGTGTCAAAATCACACTTATCCATCATATAATTAATCATACCCTGCAGTCCCATTTTGCTGCCATCTTCAACGGAAAAAATCCGGGTTACCCCATAGCTGTGCAGTTCATTGATTTCTGATCCTGTAATCACCCCGCCACCGCCGCCAAAAATCCGGATGTGGTCTGCGTTATATTCACGCAGCAGATCCATCATGTAGGTAAAATACTCCATGTGTCCGCCCTGGTAAGAGCTAACCGCAATTCCCTGCACATCCTCCTGAATTGCACAGTTCACAATCTCCTGAACCGAGCGGTTATGCCCCAGATGGATCACCTCGGCACCCGTAGCCTGCAAAATACGCCGCATGATATTGATACTTGCATCATGACCGTCAAACAAACTGGCGGCAGTTACAAACCGGATTTTATGGGTTGATTTGTATTTACTAACCAGGGCTGTTTTTTTAATTGATGAAGCTTTACCCAATGATTTCATGCTTTTGATGGTATTTCCGTCTGACATAAAGATTCAATTAATGACCGGAAGAGGTACTATGATACGGATAATTGATTCTATCCCAAATTGTGAGTGAGAAAAATTGGTTTGCCTTTTTTACACTGGGTTGACGAATTATCTCGGCGTGATTGGGAAACTATTAATAATGTTGGAATACATAACAAGGAGATCCCTCCACTCCATCCCGACGAAAATACACCGTCGGGATTCCGGTCGGGATGACAAGGGCATTTAATATAACCAGGCGGCGCGGATAAATCCCGGCATACCGAATACTGTATGCGCCGCCTCTTGATTAAAACCCGCACTGTTATCCCGCCTGTCCCTACGGGAAACAGCCCCGCGCAAAAAATGTA
>PWLN01000292.1 GCA_003559375.1 Balneolaceae bacterium
AAAAATTTTCTGTAAGGAATTCCCAAATCCCGGTTCATATGAAAAAGAGAAATAAAAAAAGAGAGAGAAATGAAATCACTATTTCAAAAAATGAACAAGGAGATCGCCGGGTTATTCCGTCAACCGGATCAGAAACTGAAGAAGGGGCGGGCGGTTATGTTTTGGTTTTATTCGGATCAGGAAGAGAAGGTTGTGCGCCTGGCCGCGCACCTGCAGAATAACCGCTACACCGTCTACACCTGCGAATATTCGGAAGCCTGCGGGAATTATCTGTGCATCGCTGAAGCCGTGATGCCCTCCGGTAACGATGAGCTTGCCCGGCTTTGTGTGGATATGCAGATTGTTGCCGAAAAGATGGAAGTGGAAATCTGGGGAATATCGAATGTCGAAGGTGGGATACTTTGAAATTGGACATTGTATATTCAAAATTCGATATTTATCATGTCTCCAACTATTTATAGGTATAAAAGTTATCGTTTCTTTTTCTTTTCAAGAGAAGAAGAAAGAGTACATATTCACGTTATGCATCCTGATGGTGAAGCTAAAATCTGGATTGAACCCGAAATTGAAATGCATTCATCTTACGGTTTAAGCCCGGTAGAGATTAATGAAATCATTAAATTCGTTAAAGAACATCGTGATGAAATCACAGAAAGGTGGTACCGCCACTTCAGACAATAAACCCGAGATTACCAACATCTCTTCTCATGGATTATGGCTCTTTCATAATGGTCATGAATACTTTATGCCTTATCAATTATTTCCCTGGTTTAAAAAAGCCTCTATTGAAGAAGTTTTGAATGTAAAAACTATCTCTCCCGATCATTTTTACTGGCCGGATCTGGATGTGGATTTACACCTTGACTCCATCAAACATCCGGAGAAATATCCACTGGTTAGTAAATAGTACCACCTTGAATATCGAACACTGCCCCGTGAGGGATCCCTTCGGGAAATAACGAATAACGAATAACGAAGTGCTGACCATCCCTGAATTGGCTTGACCGTTATTAAGGATTGTTAGTTTAGATTTATTATACAATATGAATATTGAGTATTGGATATTCGATGTTCGATATTTAAAAGACTTCATAAACCAAACTGGCCGGATTACCGGTTTTTTTGGATGCTTCGAGAAGCTCGATTCCAACAATATTGCCATCTTTATCATAATCGATGATTATGCCCGGTTTTTCTTCATCGCTTTCAGCAACATCAGCGTCCGATAACCGTAGATAAATCGCATCTGCTTCTTTATCGAATTTAATATTCATATTTGTCAATTTTTGATGTTTTATACGCTGTAATAACGACTGGCGGTTTTTTGCACGGATTTACAAAAAACGTAATCTTTTCAGTCATTCAATCAAAATAATAAAAAGTGTCCTTTTACTACGGTTGAAAATCATTCTGGTAACATTCGTATGGATATTCATCAAACAAACTCGTTGAATTTCGTATATCGAAGTGCCTTCATTCGATATTTCCCATGGGGATCCCTCACGGGGCAGTATTGGATATTCAATGTTCGATATTTAAAAGACTTCGACATTCGGTGTTCGTTATTTCCCGAAGGGATCCCTCACGGGGCAGTATTCGATATTTTCAAAGGGTTTCCGGGTTTATTTGTAAAAATTCCTGCCAGGGCAGGCCGGAGTTGCCGATGAGAAGCACCTTGTGTGGCTGATGTTTTTTGGCAAACGCCTGCATGCCGGACCGCCGTTGGGTGGCTCCGCTTTTGATTTCAAGGGCAAACACCTGTCCCCCTTTTTCCACAACAAAATCCACTTCATCATTGCCATGGCGCCAGTAGCTCAGGTTAAAACCTACGCCTCTGCTGTGATTGAGCAGGTGAGCACCGACTGCCGATTCAACCAGCCGCCCCCATGCGTCGGGCTGATGACGGGCTTGTTCAAAACTCAAAGAATGCTGCGCGGAAATCAATGCTGTATTGTACACCTGAAATTTCGGGCTTGAGCTTCGTTGTCGAATCCGGTTGGGAGAAAATTTTTCGAGCCCGGCCAATAAACCGGCGGAATCCAACAGATTTACATAATGCGAAAGCGTTGTGGTATTACCGGCGTCCAGAAGCTGACCAAGAAGCTTATTGTACGACAAAATCTGTCCCGAATATTGACATCCAAGCTCAAATAGCCGTTTCATCAGTGCCGGTTTATCCACCCGCGTTAACATCAGTATGTCTTTTGAAACCGTTGTTTCGATCAGTGAATCGCGAACATATTGCTTCCATCGCATTTCATCATCCATAAGCGGAACTGCACCGGGATAGCCGCCAAACCATACAAATTGTTCCGGAGTTAATCCAAATGCTTCCTTCATTTCAGAATATGACCAGTGTCCGGCATAAGTGGATTCATACCTGCCGGCAAGTGATTCGGTAAGCCCGCGCTGCAGCAGCAAACGGGATGAACCAAGCAGAATCACATAAAGCCCGAGACTGGCAGCACTGTCACTGTCCCACTCTTTTTTCACCCATTCGCTCCAGTTCTCAATCTTCTGAATTTCATCAATAACCAGAACAGCTTTTTTGCCAGACGCTTGCCGGCACCGGAGGCGTGCTGCTTCCCATTGCTGCGATATCCAAACCGAATCGGCAGCTGTTACGGCGTCAGCAGATGTATAGTGATATGGAAGATCTGTTTGTTTTAAAAACTGCTGAACAAGCGTTGTCTTTCCAACCTGTCGCGGACCATAAATCACCTGGATAAACCGGCGGGGTTCGCTTTCCACACGTTGTTTCAAAATGTCGATAATAGAACGAACGTAATTCATATTTACTCAGTATTTTGAGTAAAATTACTCAATATATTGAGTAAATAAAATTTTATGCTGAACTCTTTGAATATCGAATATTGAACACCGAATATCGAAGGAAAGATTCACTTCGACATTCGATATTCAATATTTCCCGAAGGGATCCCTCACGGGGCAGTATTCGTTATTCATCAGGGGTTGATGGCATCGTAAACCACCACACGATCCCATAACCGGACGTTTTTTTCCACAAATTCGGTGTGAATGGGGTGCACCTGGTATTCGGCCTCGGCTTCAACACTGTCGAAAACAAAGGTGATGGAGTAGTTGTAGCTGGAGTCGATCACCCCGCGTTCTTCGGTTGGAGCCGGAACCCCAATCCATCCGTGGATAATTTGCGGGATTTCCTGCAATTTTTGGAGTTCATGGTAAAAATCGCGGCTCTCTTCTTCGGTCACATCCCCATGGAACCAAAAAAATACAGTGTGAACAAGAAACGTCTCGCCATCATCACTTTGCTGGGCCTGAACATCTGATAATATAGGTGCAATCAGCAAAGAAGAAAGCAACAGGCTCAAAATAAATACAGTTTTTCCAGAAAACATAGCAGTCGGTATTAAAGGTTAGTCATCAATCTGTGTATGCGGGCTTTGGCGAATATAATAAAATATCGAATATCGAACACCGAATACTGCCCCGTGAGGGATCCCCATGGGAAATATCGAATGAGGACACCTTGGACATTTCCCATCGGGATCCCTTCGGGGCGATATTCGCTATTCGGTGTTCGTTATTTAAAACAGTTCGATATTTTCAAAGGGCTGTGAAACGATGAATGAGATGGGGCAAACGGTTTCTCACTTTATCGTATAATTCGTTCCCGGGCCAATCCCGTGTTTTGCCAATAGATTCTTGGTTACAAGTTCAGTTAACGTTCGTTTAACCGTAGGTGCCGGATAGCCAAGTTCTACACTGATCCGGCCCGATTTACAACCCGGATTATTAGAAATAAACGTCAAGATAGCTTTATCCCGGGGCGAAAGCGTCGCTTCAACCCCTTGCGTATGTAGTTTATCCATCAGTTGCCGCTGAATATGATCTAACGCATCAAAAAAGAAAACAACCCAACCGGTTACATCTTCGCCGGGCCTGTTCGCCTGACTACTTCTCAAAACGCGGTAATACTCCGCCTTTCTGCTTTCAATCTCATGCTCAAAACTCACATATTCGATCCATTTATATCCAGCCTTGAGTAACAAAAGCGTAGCCAGGAGTCTGCTCAGCCTGCCATTGCCATCCTGAAATGGATGGATGGTAACGAATTCGTAACAAAACACAGCACATTTCACCAGTGGATGGATTTGGTCGTCGGTGTTATACCAATCCACCAAACTCTGCATAGCATCACGGGTTGCAAATCCGGGTTCAGTTGTCTGAAAAATTACCTGACGGCTGCCATCGGGCATGCGCGCTTCAACAGCATTACTCATTTGTTTATACTCCCCACGATGCCAATCGTCTTTACTGCTGTGTTGCAATAACATGTGATGGAGATGCTTCAAATCATTTTGTTTGATGTTAATATCGGAGAAATTTTCTGAAATAAAATCGAGCACATTAAAATACCCAACCACTTCTTGCGTATCGCGATCCTGAAGCCTGGTTATGTCGATATTCTTGAGCAGTATCTCAACCTGTTTATCACTAAGCTGAGAACCTTCAATGCGGGTAGAAGCACCCACACTGCGAACTGTTGCGATAGATTTTAACTGTTTAAGGCTTTGCCCTTCACGTTTTTCAATTGTTGTCCAGGATGCATCAAACCGATCAATTTGACTAATCAAACCAATGAGTTTCCAGTCAAGCGTAAGAGAAAAAGTGTGGATGGATGTATGCATATCCTGATCTGTTTTGATACGATATGATACGAAAATATTTGATAATGATACGACGAAATTTTCGCTTTTTCTTCTGCCCGCGAAGCGTACGCCTTTTACTCGCATAAGCACGGATTGACAGAATATCGAAGTCTTATAAATATCGAATATTGAATGAGTGTCACTTCGACATTCGATATTCATTATTCGATGTTCGATATTTTACGAGACTTCGGAGGGGGCGGGAAGTAATGAATCATAAATATTGTTGATATAAATCAACAAAAAAACTATTTTTTGTGGAATTCAAAC
>PWLN01000049.1 GCA_003559375.1 Balneolaceae bacterium
AGAAATGGATATCACAATGAGGGACAAATATTACTCTCTGATTCAGTCAGCTATTGGGATGAAGTTGCCCGGGTACCCGCAGGAAGAGAACAGATGTTACGGCTTGCAACGAGTTGCAGCTGAATGTTTTAATGCGGATAATAAATCATGAATGAATTCAAAGAATTTCTGTTTTTAAAAGATTCAGGCCTCGATCGAATAGGTACTGGCATACTATACATATTTTTTGTACAGATAAAAAATGCCAGTTGTTATACTTTGACAAGTTAATTCAGTGATGTTTTTTTGGCATCAAACTCTCCTTTCACGGTAACTGCACCAAGTACCACACAATTACCAGATTCATCAAAATCGAAGTTACTGGCAGTAAATTCGAACTTACCGCTTACACGGTCATCGGTTGAGTTTTCAATTGTGAGTGTACCACCGTCGCCAGTTATTTCCGGACAAAAAACAGCAGAAATAAATGGAGTGTATTCAGTTACATTATTCCCGATTATATTGCTGTAAATTGCCTTAAAACCGATTGTAGGTGCTAAATTTGTATCGAGAGTATAAATGCCATTTACCGGCCTTGAAATTGGTGAAGTATCAATAATTGTAAAATCGAGTTCATATGTTGACGGCCCGATATCAAATATCGAAATCGACCATGTATGTACTCCGAATGCAGAAAAACTGTAAAACTCTGCAATTCCGGTTTTTTGCCCTGTAATATCTCCAGCAATCGTAAATGAAGCCTGACCCATCCCGGAAGGGCCCTCATCCGGTCCGGCGGAATTATCCGAACAGGATAATAATATAGAAAGTGAAAACAGTATGGTTAAAAGGTATATCCTGGGGAATCTTTTCATTTCTTTCATTTCTTTTCTCAAATTAGGTTACTGGCTGTCTGAAAACCCAATTTTTTATTATCTGAGTTTATAATCTGTTGCCTGCCCTATTAGCGAAAAAAAAGATGAGATAAAGATCATTCCAATTCATTTTTTTTAGAAATTTTTACTGGAAAGACTCTAAGTATTATAATATCTATGACATGTACTTGAACGAATTTTTAAAAAATAGCTCAAATAAAACGCATCGCGGAAAGCTGTAAAGAATATGAATAACTGTATCCCGTCTTACCTCTCATGTTTTGTTACGGTTTCCATAATTCTTTGAAAAATTTCCTTTAAATGCTCCAACTCAATTATAAGAGGCGGGGCTATTCGGAGAAGGGAGTTGGAGTGAAGAGTCCAGCCCAGTATGATCCCATTGTGAAAACATTCTGTCACTACTTTTTGAGTGAGTTCCGCATCACGCAATTGCAATCCAAGCATGGCTCCCCTCCCTCTTAATTCAACGATACCGTTTCCAGTCAATATTCGGCGTGCCGTTTTTTCTATTCCAGCGGCTTTATTTGCAAAATCCCCCTCCAGCAACACCTGCAGATTCGCAAGGGCAGCTGCACAACTTACCGGATGCCCTCCAAATGTGGTTACATGATTCAAAGGGGGATCATATTTGAATGCCTCAAAAATCCGGCTTGATGATACAAAAGCGCCGATGGGCATCCCGCCCCCCATCGCTTTGGCAAGGCATAATATATCAGGCACAACATTGTAATACTGGAACGCAAACAAGCTGCCTGTCCTGAAAAAGCCGGTCTGTATTTCATCAAAAATCAGGAGTGCACCGGCCTCATCACAACGCTCACGTACAGCTTTCAGCCACTCTCTGTCAGCCGGAATCACTCCGCCTTCACCCTGAATGGGTTCCATGATCACAGCTGCTGTGGAGTTATCAATGATATGTAATCCGGACGGATCATTAAAATGAATAAAGTGTACATCCGGAAGTAGAGGCTTATATGGATCACGGTAAATATTTCTGCCTGTAACACTGAGCGACCCGTGTGTATCTCCATGATAACTGTTATGAAATGCCACAAACTTTTTCCGTCCGGTGTACTTCTTTGCCAGTTTGAGTGCCCCTTCATTTGCTTCAGTACCGCTGTTTACGAAATAGACACGATCCATGTTTTCTGGAAGCTGTTTACAAAGAAGGCCTGCAAGCCGGCTCTGCGGAGCCTGAATAAATTCTCCATATACCATAACATGGAGATGTTTTCCAATCTGATCTTGAATTGCATTTACAACGGCTGGATGCCTGTGTCCAAGGCTGCTAACCGCAATACCGGATATCAGATCAACAAACTTTTTTCCATCTTTGGTGTAGATATAACAACCTTCAGCCCTGTCGATCTCAAGGCCTAAGGGATTGTCGCTGGTTTGCGCAATATGGTTATAAAAGGATTGAAGGTCTTCAGACATGACATTATCACGGTTTCAGAAAACAGGTAACTGGATTAATCTGCAAACTCCCAGTGATCGAGTAATTGGAGAAATTCTTTCTGAATCGATTCCGTATGATCCTCAGCATACCATTTATGGAGAGCTTCAGCGGCTACCCTAAAGGTGACATCAGCCCTGTTGTTTAGATCATAAAATAATTGCTGAGCTTCTTGCGGACGCGGACCCCAGGTTCCAAGAACTTCCAGGGATTTTGAATCAAGGCAGATCAGTTTTGGTACTGACCGGCTTCGCCCGTTTGTCAAAAAACGATCCATGATTTCAGGATGTTCATCACGCAGAATATACCGGGTTTGAATTTTACCTGATTCATCAGCCATCTTCTGAATGGCTGGTATAGCCTGTCCCGCATCACCGCACCAGGCTTCTGTAATAACCAGCCAGGTTAGATGCCTGTCCAAATTCTGAAGACGATGTTCAAGTTCATCTGATAGTGTCAGATGTTTATCAAGCCTTTTCATCCGGTGTACACTCATTTTCGTATAGTGAATCATGGACTCGGAATGATTCTCACCCGTTGTTTTGCCTTCCCGCAAAAGGCTGTCAATCAAATCCCTGTACTCCTGGTAGGTATAGGCATTTTCAATAATATTACGCGATAAATAGCTGACGTTTACTTCTGTCATTTATAAAAATTTTAAAAATAATTGTTAAAAATCGTTCGTCCGATCCATTCATACCGTATACTATTCGCTGCCAACAGGAATATCACAAATGATAACGATGCAAAAAATTTAATTTTCATCACATTTTGATATTCTGTGACATCGCCTTTTAAACCGGATACATATTTCTGAATAATAATAAACGAACATAAACCTGTGATGAAAAGTGCCACTGCAGGCAACAGATAAAAAGCTGCAAGACATATGCTGATCATTATCAAACCCAATAGAAAGTTTATGGCAAAAAATCTCTTTACCCCAGTTAAACCGAATTCCAGAAAAAATGTGTAATCCCCTCTCTTTCGATCTTCATCGAATTGATATGCCTGTGAAACCGGATACAGGCTCAGCAAAATAAGCGATGCTCCAAATGCACCAAATATTACAATTGCGGATATTTCACCACCCGCAGCCCAAAATCCTAATAAAACCGAATTCAAACCTGTACTAACACCAATTGCTACAAGACTAAGAATCGGATGCCCTTTCCACCGGGCATGCGGAGTGGAATAAAGCCAGAATGTCAATAGGCTTATTCCATAAACCGCGAAGTAGAAAATTCCGATTGTGTAAGACCAAATCCAGCCAGTAAACATGAATAGAAGTGAGACAGGATGCATCCATTTTGACATTTTTGGCGGATTTTTGAGCCCTCCAATCGGGCCTTCGTCTTTGTCCCAATAAGAATTGTATGCTGTTGCACCACCAAAGAGCAGAATGTGAACATTTAGAAACTGCAACCAGAATTGTGCAACGTTCATCTGATCGGCCAGTAATCCACCCAGAAGATAGCCGCCAGACAGAATAAAAAATTGATAATGCAGACGGAGATGCAGAATAAAGCTTTTAACTTCGTTTATCATAAAAATTCTGACGGAATCGCGAATAAATGAACTGTTATCACAAAATTTAGAATGATATTTTATATAGCATGTTAACTATTTATGATGAAATATCAATACAGGAAACAGTTCTTGAAGTGAGTGAATGGAAAGAATTGAAAAATCGTCACGAGCAGGTTCTTTCAGAAATATTGGCTCCATATTTGCATAACAGATCACGTCAAATCAAGAACCCTGTTCTTGATTTTCTGTTTGAATATTACCCCTTTCGCACGTCTCATCTGAAAAGATGGTCGCCGGGTTTGGGAGTAAAACTGGCTGTAACCAACAAAGCGTGCCTGCCTGAAATATCTGAGCTGAAGCTGAAAAATGGCCTGGCATATTTGGATATTGCACAGTTCCCGCAAAAGAGAGCAAAATCCATATTGTGGATCTTTGAATTGCTGAAAGAAAGTGCATTAAAAAAACCGCTCTTTGGTTGTTTCGGGATGCACGAATGGGCGATGGTTTATCGGGCAGGTGAAGTGCGGCACCAACAGATCCCCATGCGTCTCACAAATCAGGAAATATCGGATTTCGTTGAGTCACGTCCGCTTGTATGCACCCATTATGATGCCTTCCGCTTTTTCACGGACAAAGCGAGGCCTATGAACAGGAATCAACTCAACAGGAAAAGCTTTCGTGATATGGAGCAGCCAGGCTGCATACATACCAATATGGATTTGTACAAGTGGGCTTACAAACTCTATCCATGGATTTCCGGTGAATTGATACGTGAAGCCTTCCTGAATGCAGTTGAAGCACGGAAAATTGACATGCAGGCCAGTCCGTACGATGCAGCTGCATTCGGGCTTGAACCTATCAAAATTGAAACCGAGAATGGACGAAAAATCTACATGGAAAAACAGATGGAAATTTTCCGGCAATCAATGCCGATCAGGAGCAAGCTGATAAAGGCATACGAACGGTTAAAACTCATATTAACACAGGTTATTGACAAATGAACCATCACTTCCAGAATAGTGACTCATCACATAAAATCACCTTCTTGTTTTACCTTGTTAACTGGATTCTTTTACTCTATTTTGTCAGAAACCTGGATAGATCGTCAATAGTAAAAAAAATTAAAGTTACCTGATTTTGGAAAATAGAATTTTAAAAAAGAAAAACAGCAAGAGAAATAAAATTGAAGAGAGGGATAAGAGTTTTCACGACTGGTATCGATTTGTTCTATCGTTCCCTCCTCATTTGGTTGATGAGCTTTTACTTAAATTTAAATTGGATGGTAATTCTGTTGTTCTTGATCCCTTTTGTGGAACAGGAACAACATTAGTAGAGGCAAAAATTCATAAAATCAGATCAATAGGTATCGAAGCAAGTCCATTCGCACATTTTGTGACTTCAGTAAAAATCAATTGGAATGTTAACGCTTATGAACTTGAACATGCAGTTCATTCAATAAAAGATAAATGCAGGGATACATTGAATTCTCAAGGGATAATTGATGAATTTCCTACTAATGAATTTTTGATTGATACTAAATTGACCACATTGTCTATCGAACAGCAAAACTTACTTTTGAAGAATTCGATTAGTCCAATACCACTTCATAAGGCAATTATTTTATTACATGAAATCAATAAATTTTCAGGTAAAGATTATTATAACAATCTTTTATTGGCATTTGCTAAATCAATAGTGTATCACTCAAGCAATCTAAGATTTGGCCCTGAGGTAGGTATTGGTAAAGTAAAAAATGATGCGCCAGTAATAAGTCCATGGGTTTATGAAATAAACAAGCAAATTTCGGATTTAAAAAATTTAGACGGTGAATACTTTGCTGATAGTCAATCAATTTGTGGAGATTCAAGAAAAAATTTTGAAAGTATTAATTCAAAATCCATAGATGCTGTAATTACATCACCCCCTTATCCCAATGAAAAAGACTACAGCAGAACCACAAGATTGGAATCGGTTCTGCTTGGTTTTATCACAAATAGAAAAGAACTTCAAGCTTTTAAAAAAGCTCTGGTAAGAAGCAATACAAGGGGTGTTTATAAAAAAGATGATGATGAAAAATGGATTGCAGGATTTAATAGCATTCAGCAATTGTCAGAACAGATTGAAAACCGCAGAAATGAATTAAACAAGACTTCAGGTTTTGAAAAACTCTACAGTGCTGTAACCAAACATTATTTTGGAGGAATGTACAAGCATTTACTATCGATAAAACCAAAATTAAAACGAGGGGCAAAATTGGCTTATGTTGTTGGAGATCAAGCCTCTTATTTAAGAGTTTTGATTCGTACCGGAAATATTTTGGCTGAATTATCTGAGGATATTGGATACAAAGTTGTTGACATAGAATTATTCAGAACCAGATTTTCAACAGCAACAGGAAATGAGTTAAGAGAAGAAATTCTAATTTTGGAAAACAAATGATGACAAATGAAAAAGAATAAATATTCAAAAATCATTGAACAGCTTTTTTTTAAACATTTTGAAGAGGGTTATACGAAAGTAAATTTTAAAAGAGAAGAAATTGTTGAAGTATGTAATCAATTGAACATCAAACCTCCAAAAAATCTAGGCGATGTACTTTACTCTTTTAGATTTCGAAATTCATTGCCTGAATCAATTCAAATTAAGGCACCGGAAAATCAAGAATGGGTTATAAGATTATCTGGTCATGGTTCATACTCATTTCAGTTGACTGCCATGGCTAAAATTGAACCAAATAAACAATTGGTTCACACAAAAATTTTGGATTCAACTCCTGGAATTATAGAAAAATATTCACTGACTGATGAACAAGCACTTTTAGCGAAAATAAGATATAACAGGTTAGTGGACATTTTTACCGGGTTAACATGTTATTCACTTCAAAATCATTTAAGAACATCAGTACCAAATATTGGGCAAATAGAAACAGATGAGTTATATATCGGAGTTGATAGAAAGGGATCCCAGTTTATTATTCCTGTTCAAGCCAAAGGAGTTAATGAAAAACTTGGTATAGTCCAGATAGAGCAAGATATAGCTGTCTGCAAATCTAAATTTCCAAATTTGATATCCAGACCAATAGCAGCACAATTTATGGCTGATGATATTATAGTTTTATATGAGTTTGAAGAGAATGATGATGACATTGGTATTCTGGAAGAAAGACATTATAAATTAGTTGATCCTGATAATCTGTCAACAGAAGAGTTACTTATCTATCAAAAGCGAAACGATTGAAAAAAACACCATAATCGTAGTAATCTCTCAACTATATTAAAAACGAATCTCTTTGAAATTATAATTGAAGTTAATATCCAATCCAGTCATTTCAACATTTATAAACGATATTGTAGAACCTTTATCTGGTGTGACATTCTTTACTCCGGAAATGAAATTTTTCCGAAGTTCATTTTCTTTTCTGAAGCATCCAATCCTCTCATTATAAAACCTTCGCCAGCCAGCATTTCATTGGCCAATACAGCAAAAATAACTGCCTCTTTTGCGTCGGGATCCATGCCAAGTTCTGAAAAATTTTGCACCGTACAATCTCCCAGCAGGCTTGTGATTCTTTCCATCATTAGCGGATTGTGTGCGCCGCCGCCGCTCACATAAATAGCGGCTTTTTGGCCTTTTAAACAGGATGATATCGATGCAGCGATGGTCTGGGAAGACAGTTCGGTGGCTGTTCGAATGATATCTTCAGGTTTGGTTGAATTCATGTCAATGGATGCATCATTGCATTTTTCGCTGAGCCATTCCATACTGAAATACTCAGGCCCCGTAGTTTTGGATTCCCGGGAATCAAACCAACTGTCGGAATGCATTACCTGAAGCAACTTTTCATTAATATTACCGGTAGCTGCAATCCTTGCATTTTCATCATAGGGAATGTTTAACAATTCCTGGCAAAGTTTGTCAATAAGCGTATTACCGGGGCCTGTATCGGTAGTACAGTATTTTTGATCCGGATTATTTTTTGAAGGCACCAATGTAAAATTTCCAATACCGCCAATATTCAGGAGAATCCGGGTTTCGGATTCATCGGTAAACAATAAATGATCTACCAAACCAGCCATCGGGGCTCCTTCGCTGCCGGCTGCGGTATGCTTTTGCCGGAAATCACTGATTGTAAGAATACCGGTTTTAACGGCGATATGATCACCATCGGCTATTTGCAGTGTACTGTTGGGTTTTTCATATGGATGATGTTGATCCCGTGAAGGCAGATGATAGACGGTTTGTCCATGGCTGGCAATACAGTCTACCTCTTGGGGCCTCACACCCCATTCACTGAGTGCCTCAAGAATCAATTCTGCATGGAGACCGGCCAGCCATGTATGCTGCCGGCATAATTCTGCCATCTCAACACTACCAACAGATGATATATTTTTAAGCTGGCTGCGGGTTTCAGGTTTATATGGTTTTGTAATAAATTTATCAGGAAAGACCCTTGTGTGCTCTCCGCTGCCGGAAATCCTGCATAATGCAATATCCAGTCCGTCAAGCGATGTTCCGGACATCAGCCCAATAATGATTCTTTCTTCCTTTTGTGCAATCTCTGCTAACTTTTTGATAGACGGATTCATATTTTCCAAAAACTTAATTTACTGAAGAATAACAAAGATGGAAGAAACTAACGAATCCGGGTTTGATGAGTGGCAAAAAGATGTTGAGTACCTTGTGAAAATTTTGAAAGAGAGCTTCGAATCAATTGAAGCCAGATATACCATCGATGACCTGAATGATATTCTTTACGTGGAACTGGAGGGCCTGGATGAATATTCAGAAGATGAAATTATCGAAATCGCTGAACCGATTCTTGATACCATTGAACTCGATTTTGAAGATGTGATTTTAATTCCTCATACCTAAAAACTGCCAACTAACATTTAGCCTTGAAATCAAATGAAAGTCACTTCTGCATTACCATTATCTGCCTTAATTCTGATTTTTGTAGCAGCACCTGCTGTTGTAACTGCTCAGATAAGCACCGAATCCTATCTGAAGCGGGTCGATTTTCATTTTCATAGCGCCTCCAATAAGCTGCTGATGCTGGCCGATGTGTTTCCCGATGAAACGTACGGATGGTCGCCCGATGGAGTGGCAATGACCGTAGCCGAGGTACTCACGCATATTGTCCGATATAATTACTCCATTCCATCAACATGGCTTGGCATGGATATACCGGAATCCATTGATTTATCAGAGATTGATCAGATTCAGGAAAAAAATGCTGTTATCGAAGAGCTAAAGAAATCAATAGCCCATGTAAATGATTTCTTTGATACACTATCTGGTGAATTACTTGAACAACCGGCCGTAATATATGGCAGTGAGACAGAAAACTGGGCTGCGTTATTTTTTATGATTACCCACTTGAATGAACATACAGGCCAGCTGATCAGTTATGCCCGGATGAATGGTATTACGCCTCCCTGGTCGAATTGAGAAGATAGTGTTTCAATGCTTTTCCTGAGGGAGCAGTTAGCTGTTAGCTGATTGCTTGAATTTGATCAGCACCCATATTTGTATTGGAATGAATTCGGCTGCAAAAAAATTATTGCTTTAAATTTACTGTATTAGTATACTGGTACTGTAAAAAAATAATACAGAAGAAATGATTTCAATCAAAAATCTGACATTTGCATTCAGAAAGAACCAGTTATTATTCGATGCTTTGAATCTCGAATTGCAGACTGGCAGGATTTACGGCCTTTTTGGCCTCAATGGTGCAGGGAAAACCACATTGCTTAATCATATATCCGGAATGCTTTTTCCAAAATCTGGCAGCTGTGATATTCTGGGAAAAGCTTCAGGTAAACGCGATCCGGATACACTCAGAGAATTATTCGTATTGCCGGAACAATTCGACCTACCCCCAATTACTGCCAAATCCTATGTAAATATACATGCCCCTTTTTATCCAAGGTTTGATTCAGATATTTTGAATCAAGCCCTGAATGTGTTACTTGTCGAACAAGACAAAAACCTGAATGAATTATCCTATGGCCAGCGGAAAAAATTTCTTATCGCATTCGCACTGGCCACAAATGCCCGCCTGTTATTGATGGACGAACCTACCAACGGACTCGACATCCCATCCAAAAGCCAGTTTCGGAAAATAATGGCTGCCAATGACCATACAGATCGTTGTGTTGTGATTTCAACACATCAGGTAAGAGATCTTGAAGCCATGATCGATCACCTCACTGTATTAAATGAAGGCAAAATTATCTTTCATCAGGGCATTGATACCATTGCAGATAAATTGAGTTTTGAAAAAATTGCAGATGATGATAACCGATTTGTACTGTACAGTGAGGAAATTTTTGGAGGTAAGGCAGCAATTGTGCCTAAAAAGCCAGGCACAAAAGAAACACAAATCGACCTTGAGCTTTTATTCAATGGCATTATTCAAAAAGGAGATCTCATTAATCAGCAATTCCAGAGGGAGCAGATATGAACCATAGCCACTCAACATTATTTTCAATCACTCGATTTCAGTTTATTCTGAAACGGTTTTTACTCTTAAACCAGAAAAATTGGGTCATTGGTTTATTGGGGGCTATAGGTTTGGTGTTTTCTATGTGGATGTTACCTGTTTTGCTCATAGATACACCCATTGAAATGCTTGGTTTCAATGTGATTAAAGGTACTGCTATGTTTTTCTATCTTGCGGGTGGACTCGCGCTGACAAGCAGAATCTTTTTTGAACTGCATTCAACAACTACCGCTTTTCAGTTTCTCACGCTTCCGGCATCCACGTTAGAAAAATTCATAGCAGCCTGGTTTATTACTTCAATTGCATATACTGTTGTTGCAATTGCTTCACTATTCATATTGAGCGTCATTATTGAAATGATATCGGCATTTAGAATGGGTACATGGGAATTTTTCAAATTTTTTAATCCCTTTCATCCCGATCAACTGCAACGCTACGCAGCTTACTTTTTTTATCATAGTATCTTTTTGCTTGGTGCTATTTATTTTAAAAAAAACAACTTTCTGAAGACGCTTCTGGTGATTATCACATTCTTCATTGCGATGTTTTTCATCATTGCTGTGGTCGGCCTCATCCTGGCATTTATGATGATAGCTGATAATTTTTCTTTTGAATATCAGCTTCTTGAATCAGCAGCTGTCTGGCAATCTTTCTTAACCTATCTGATTGGTATAATTACGATTTCGGTTTTCCTGCTGCTTGGGTTCCTGCAATTAAGAAATAAACAGGTTGCATAATGGATTTCAAAGATAATCAGCCCATTTATCTTCAGATCATTGATCATTTTTGCAGGCGAATCCTTGAGAAGAAGTGGAAAGCTGGAGACCGGATTCCATCAGTGCGTGAAACGGCGGTTAAGATGGAAGTGAATCCGAATACGGCTATGCGTGCTTATCATTACCTGCAGGAAAAGAATATTCTCTTCAACCAGCGGGGTATTGGTTATTTTGTTCAGGATGATGCCTTTCAAAAAGTGCTGGCATTAAGACGAAGTGAATTCATCAGTGAGATATTGCCTTCTTTTTTCAGGGATATGGAGCTCGTCGGAATTACTATAGACGAGCTCCGTTGTTTACATGAGGAATATGTAAGAAATTCCTAAACGAATCTCCCTCATATCTCCCAACTTGATTACAACATTACGCCAAACACACGCCCTATCATAAGGTAAAGTACACCCGTAATCACTACAACCATGGCGAGGTTAAAAATAAACCCGGCTCTTGCCATTTGAGGAATCGTCACTAACCCGCTACCGAAAACTATGGCGTTTGGCGGTGTAGCTACCGGAAGCATAAACGCGCAACTTGCGCCTATAGCAGCAGGTATTACAAGCAGTAATGGATCGTACCCCATTGCAATAGCAACAGACGCAAGAATCGGTAAAAAAGCTGCCGCAGTTGCGGTGTTACTCGTTACTTCAGTAAGGAATATGATGACCAAAAGAGATAGTACAAGCAAAAGGATAATTGGCAGAAAGTCCAGTACCTGTAATGAATTACCGATCCACTCGGCAAGTCCGGTTGAGGTAATTGCAGCAGCAAGGCTTAAACCTCCGCCAAAAAGGATAAGCACTTCCCATGGAAGCTGCTTTGCATCTTCCCAGGTTAAAACAAATTGTAGCTTTTTAAAGTTTACAGGCAATAGAAACATCAGAAATGCTCCAAAGATCGCAATTCCTGTATCCGAGATGTTTGGAATATACGGTTCAAGCATGGGCCGGGTAATCCATAAAGTAGCCGTCATCAAAAAAACCATGGCTACCAATTTCTCGGGGCGCGACATTTTGCCCGACTTTTCGAGCTGCTCCTTGATGAGCCCATATCCTCCGGGGATAATTTTCAGTTTAATCGGAAATACGATGCGGGTAAGCATCACATAGACAAGTGGCAGCGAAACCAATACCAATGGCAGGCCTACCATCATCCACTGTCCGAAGCCGATATCAACACCGTATGTTTCGAACATATAACCGGCCATCAAAGCATTCGGGGGTGTTCCGATGAGTGTCGCGATGCCACCGATATTACATGCATAGGCCAGCCCAAGCAGCATTACAATCGCAAAATTGGTCTGAAGGTCGGCAGCTTCCATATCTTCCGTTGATTCAACCAATCCAATAATGGATAATGCAATCGGGAGCATCATCATGGCGGTTGCTGTATTGCTTACCCACATACTGAGAAATCCAGCTGAAATCATAAAACCAATAATAATCGATTTTGGTTTTGTTCCAACCAGCATCACAATATTCAAAGCAATACGCTTATGCAGGTTGGTGCGCTCCATCGCCAATGCAATGATAAAGCCTCCCATAAAGAGATAGATAAGCGGATTCGCAAATGGCTGAGTAGCTGATGCAATGGATCCAACATCCATTACCGGGAAAAGTACAATGTGTAAAAGTGCCGTTGCAGGAATAGGTATAGCTTCAGTAACCCACCAGATAGCCATCAAAATACCAACTGCTGCCACATTCCACGCTGCCGGTTCCAAGGCTTCCGGTGTGGGTATGGCAATCATCATGGCAAAGATTAATGGACCTAAAAAAAGCCCAATTCTTGGGCGTGAGAAATAGCCTCGCAGTGATTCGTTAGACATAAGTTTGTCCCCTCTCGGTTAAAAATTTTTACATAGATGTAAAATAATAAATCTCTCTAAAAATCACTCATTTTTCGCTTGGGAACGGTGTTTTTTACAAATTTTTGGACAAATTTATCCTGAATTTTCTGTTAATTTATGATGAATTTTTGTGAGATTTTTTAAATAAAATTTCCGATTGAATTGTTCGATAAATGACGTCATCTGACGAGTCATTATGGAATGACCTCAATTTATTTAAAAGCTTCATTTTCTGAAAAACTCGTCTGATTACTTCTTTCAACGATGAAAGGAATCCTTTAGCCATAATTTTGCAGTAAACAGTATCGATAAATTGAGATGATTTTGGATTTACTCGCCTGCCTGCCCCTATGGGGTTGACTATCACCCGGATCGTCTCACCTTCAAACCAAATACATTTGCTGGGTTTACAACAAGCAGCTGTTCGATTTCATCATCAGAAAACCCATTGTCAACCAGTGCTGATAACAGAAAATCAAAGATGTCTGTATATCCGCGAAAATCCCCACCATTTGGCTCACCCACATCGTACCATCCGGCGTCGTGTGATATCAGTACTTTATCTAAATATCCGGCATCCCGGATTGCAGAAATTCGATCTGCATACCAATCAATACTTCCCTCCTGGCCAGCTTCGTGAACCAGATCAAATCGCACATTGTCAAGTGAAATCCAGGCGCCTCTCTCGGCAAGCCTGATATTGGCCTCCAGTGTACCGCTTTGTGCATGAGTCCAAACCCAGGATGAGGGGTGCAATCCATTTCGTTCCAGCAACTCAACCTGCTCAAGAGCCGGCTGATCCCCGATCGTGTGTGAGAATATGGTCATCCCTGTTTCATTATGAGTAATAGCTGCAGCTTCCACAATTTTTTGATGAACTTCAGAAAGGCCGGTATGTTCGGCCACTGAAATTTTTATGAACCCGGGACGAACCCCGCTTTCATCAATTCCATCCTCAAATTCACTGATCCATCTTTGCGCGATTTGTTCAGCGTTTTCATCAAATGCATAGGCCGGCATAAACCGGTTATCCACTGCGCCATAAAAACCTGTATTTGTTAGTATATTTATTCCGGTTTGCCGGGATAGTTCACTCAGAATAAAAGGGTCACGTCCAAGATAAGCGGGAGTAAATTCACCAATGGTATTAACCCCGCGTCCGGCCGCATCCATAAAATAGGGTAGAACCCGTTCAATAACTTCTTCCCGATCCCATCGGTGATAACCGGTACTGTCTGCACCGATCCAATCTACGAGTACATGTTCATGAATAAGGGTAACGCCTAGATCTGTGGAAAAAATGGCACCATTTACAGTCATTATTCGCTGCTCTTGTTCAACTTCCACACAAGATAATAGTGTTATGAAGACCAAAGCCGCAGTAAGTAGTTTGTATTTCATTATATATTTTGTCCAGTTTATAGGGTTCGATACACATGAATATCCCTGGATCCAGCATCCAGCAAATCAAATTAAGTACTTTATTATAAATATTTAGTCACCTCTTGATTATTGTACCAAAACCCCCGACAAGGACCTCGGCATCTCTCATACCCCAAATATCGGTATAGTTTTCGGGTGTTATGCTTACTTGTGGCCACCAATCTCTGCCATTGAATTTAACAATGGTACCCTCAATTCCTACTGCAGTAATATTGTCTGGAGCCCCTCCCCAAATTCCGTACAATCCTTTATCTGTAGAACTGAGCATTTTTTTCCACTCGTTGCCGTCGTAATGAACAATGGTTCCGCCGGAGCCGACTGCAAAAATATTCCGATCGGAAGTGCCCCATATTTTGAAAAAGGTTGGCCATCCGCTTGTAATCACCTGCCACTCTACACCATCATAATGCAACACATTACCTCCTGAAGTGGCGGCATAGATATTCATTTCCGATGTGCCCCAGATGCTATAGATCTCATCACTTACCGGTGTGTTCATCGGCATCCATGAATCTCCGTTGAAATGTAAGATAATACCACCTGCCCCTGTTACAAATATATTGTCACTATCCGTGCCCCATATGCCCTGAAGCCTTGTTGTAATGTGACTGGGTGATACCCTCCATTGACTTCCGTCATAATGAATGATCTGCCCTCCTTCACCGATTGCGAAAACATGATCAGGTGAACTTCCCCAAACTCCATTTAATCTCAGTGTTGCCGGGTTCTCCATTACTCTCCATTCTTCACCATTGTAGTGAACGATTGTGGCATTGGAGCCAACCACAAATATATCATCGGGCGAACTCCCCCAAACAGCCTGGTAATATTCTCTGGGCCACTGATAGTCGATTACTCCTGAATCTGCATCTTCTGTACCCGACAAGTCAGTGCATGCCGGGATTAGAAACATCACAAAGAAAATGATGGCAATCCGGCCTCTGTAATTAAGTATATATGATGCCCACATCCTGTTAATCTTTTCTTGTAATCAACCATCAACTATACTGACGAAGAAACTGGATAAAAATTATAACAGATTATGATTCTTTCATCTTGAAATGTTCTCAGTGATTTTCCGTAATTAAAACTGCCAATACATCAATCATAATGTATTATTCCCCAATTCTTGTTTGGTTCAGGCCCCATTTCAAGAATAAGTTCTCCTCCATTCAGCAACTCAGATGCATCAAAATAAAATGTGTTTAATTCTGTTCCATTAAGCATTGCACGTTGTACGTATTTGTTTTTTCGTGATGTTCCGATTGCCTCAATCACAAATGTATCTCCGCGTCCATATCTGCTACCCAGGTCAATTTCTACCCGTTCAAATAATGGACTTGCTATTTCATAGATCGGGTTCACACGGGTACCTCCGTCGGTCTGAAACAGGCCAATAGCTGCCATAACGAACCACGCACTCAATTGTCCCTGATCTTCATCACCCAGATAGGCATTTTCAACTCCAAAACCGTAAAACCTGTCCATAACGGTGCGGCTCCATTTTTGGGTAAGCCACGGTTTCCTTGCCCAGTTAAACAGAAAAGCAAAATGCATCGACTGCTGATTTCCCTGGTCCACAGCAATTTCCCAGTATTGATCGTTCAGGGCATTGAACCGTTGAGTATAGCTGGTTTCAAAACCCCATTCCAGGTTTTCGATAAACCGTTCTTCGCCGATATATTCGATAAGCGCGGGAACATCCTGCGGAACAAAATGTGTAAGCTGCCATGCGTTACCTTCAACATAGTGGTGGTTTGCTCCGGATTCGAAAGGGTCAAAATCTTTGAGCCAATTCCCATCACTGTCTCTCATGTGGGCAAATCCGGTTTCTGAAATCGCATTTCTCCACCAGTAACCCCGGTCATTAAAGGTTTCATAGACATCGTTGTTTCCGAGTGCTTTTGCAAGCTGGCCAACGGCCCAGTCATCAAAAGAATATTCCAGGCTGTTAGAAAACCGGCCAAGATCGTACGGAACATATTGATGTTCAAGATAGGCCTCAAGATCTCTGTTTCCTGCAAATCCGTTATGAACTTTTTGAGCCGGGGTGGTTTGCATTTTTATGGCTGCTTCGAGTGCTTTTTCGGTATCAAAATCCCGGATACCCATTTGATAGGCTCCCACAATAAGCGGAATTTCATGCTCGGCCACCATTACGGGAACATAATTCATACCTGCCGGCCCTTTGGCAAGCCATCCGTACGCATCGTACATGGCCAGCTGCGAATTGACCCAGCGGCTGCTCCATTCCGGTGTAATCAGGTTCCACATCTGGTTCAGGTTCCAGAAGGTATTCCAAAATGCATCACACCCCAGCGCAACATGATCCGGGTTCATCAGTCTCTGAACGGTTCCGTCTGTTCCGCGCCACTCGCCATTTACATCACTCCAGGTATTCCGGCTGCTGATGGATCGATAGAACGTATTATAAAACCTCTTTTTTTCCAGGCGGTTGTTTGTGCTGATGAGCACTCTGTCCATTAATTCACTCCACGTATCCAACTGGTTTTGTCTCACCGCGTCAAAATCCCAGCCAAACGGGCCGCTCATTTCTGTTTCCAGGTTTTGCGAAGCATTTTCAATGCTCACCAGGCTGAGTCCCGTGCGTACCTGCACAACCGGATTTTCTTTTTGATCAAAATAAACAAACAGGCCGGCATCTTTGATATCTTTTGCATACAGGTGATCACCCTCAAACAGTTCCTCCTCAACCCATCCGCCCACAGAAAGCATGGGCTGGTCGAACTCAATCACAAAGTGTACCGTGTAATCCTGATCAGCATCATGGCTCCAGACACCCCCTGAAAACTGATCCGAATAGCCCTCAATCCTGAAATCCGATACTTTTCTGACGTCAACTTCTTTCAGTACGTAATCATATTCCGCCGGAATGTGCAGGTCTATTATCACACGGGCGCTGTCGCGCTCTTCAGGAAACGTAAATTTCAGCAGGGCGCTTCTTGTGGTTGCCGTCAGTTCGGCTTTGATGTCATAATCAGTTAGATGAACTTTGTAATACCCAATAGGAGCTTCCTCGGTATTTTTATCAATCCTGGAGCGATAGCCCGAATCCGGGTTTAATTCATCACCAATTTGAGTTTGCAATGGGCCGTTTGTTGGAAAAATACCCAGACCGGCCATGGTCCATTCGTGAATATGGCTGAAGGTTCCGATACTTTCAAAAATTGAGTCGTACCCGGCCATCCATCCGCCATTTTGGTTGATGGGGCTCAGTTTCACCATACTGAATGGCATCCATGGGCCTGGAGCATACATCCATCTTGCATGTGCGGCACCCATTCGAGTATCAACATAACCTGGAAGGTTTTGGTTTTTTTGAGGTAAACGTTCAACCTGTCCCGATTCAATAACCTTGTTATCAACCAGAATCTTATATTTACTCGTAACCGGTACGGATACTGCCGGCATGAGAGCTTCAAAATCGTACCGCCCCATTTCAAGGGTATCTTCAAAAATGTACTCTCCATCGAGTTCTATTTGTAAAACGGGTTCTCCTGAAAGATGCTCAACATCTGCTAATAATGGCTGAAAGCTGCCATGTTCAGTTACGAGCTGATAATCTGCCGGGCGCACTTCTCTGACAAAAAGCTGGCCTGTCTGTTTTAACTTTAATTCAGGGCCTTCAAGTCGTATCTGGTCGAACTTAATCCATGATCCTTCCAAAACCGTGATAGTCACCCTGTTTCCGTTTTTTTGGATTACATTTTCGCCAACCGGTATTCGAACAGTTGTTGG
>PWLN01000065.1 GCA_003559375.1 Balneolaceae bacterium
CGTAAGGGTTCGAGTCCCTTCCCGGGTACGGATTTAGTCTTGAGATTTGAGTCGTGAGTCATGAGTCGTGAGAGAACTTATTGACAACCTTAGGCTATGAAATAGACTGCCTGTCGTGCTTTATCGTACTGTACATTCGTCAATCTTTTAAATAGACTTTCTATCTACAAATACCCGCTTAAAAAGGCTGAGATTCCGGATGCATTTATCATCTAATTTGCAAACACCCAGCTAAAACAAGGTTTATCTTTTCATTGCATCTAACGCTAATTTTTTTTATTTCTTGATGTTGGGGATTAAGAAATGAATAAACAAGTTCATCTTTCCATCTATAAGATCAAAAAGAAGCTTGTTTTTTCGAATAGTTGAGTAACTGCAGCACATTAAGTTGTATTGCTCTGCCCTGATGTTTTTGATAACATCAACGCAGCAACTGAGTATGAAGTCACTTCAAATTTCTACTGAATTGTTTTATTCAACGGATGACAACTCGATATTTATTCCCCCGGGTAGCGGAATCCGGAATGAAGAATGACTACTGAGAAATTACTTCGGAACCACACAAATTGGACTATGCAGGTGGAAAAGGTTATTCGATTGATGTGATATAAAAAGAGTATCAAGCGTCTAAAAGATTTTATATCAGTAAGCAAAGTAAAAAACAATGCACAATTAAAACGAGAGGCACATTATGGGTAAGGAACTGAGATTATCAATGGCAATGGGAGGCGGCGTTTCGCTTGGTACATTTAGCGGAGCTTCATTGACTCAAGCTGTCAAACTAATGGTAATGGACGGCTACTATCATCAAAAATATGATCGAATTACCATCGATTCTTTCAGTGGGGCAAGTGCCGGAGCCATATCGCTGGCCATCATGCTGAGAGTGCTTATACAACAGAGCGACGAACAACTTGACAGGGCTGAAATAAATTTAAAAAATGAGTTGGGCGAAGAACAGTACGAAATGGTCAAAGAAAAACTAAATGTTGATGAACCACTGCTCTCTTCAAACCCGAATAAAACCTTTAATAAATGGCATGAACTCCTGGCAATACAGGCAGCTCTGGATCTTCAAAAACAAATTTGGGTAAACGACTTAAACATTAACAGCCTTTTAGGAATATCAAAAAATAGAGAACCGAGCAGAAGTGAGTGGAGAAACATCCAAAAGAAACTGGACCGCCAGCCTTCACTATTTCTAAGAGAAAATGTTGAAAAGATTGCACATGAGTACTTTCCGATCAATCAAGAAACTTTTGATGTGGAACGCAGGGCGCTAATCGATAACAGGTGTCTGTTTGGATGTACATTAACAAACCTTAGCCCAATCACAATGAGTAGTAAGGATGCGTTTGAGGTTGATGACAGCGGAATGTTCGGTCTCAGGGACGGATTGCGGTCTTTTTACCACAGAGATATGAGAGTTTTTGATCTCCATTTTACCGATATCTTACCCTTGCTAAACGGGGAGAGTGACAATTCAGAAAATGCTGTATCATTCCCGGAACGCTGGTACCGCATTCATTCTGGGCCCCCAGTGAAGGATCATTTAGATAATATAAGCGCAGATAGTACCTGGTCGGTTATTGCAGCAACTGCAATAGCATGTGGTGCATTTCCTGGAGCTTTTGAGCCGGTATTCCTTAAGCGAAGGAAGAGTGAATATGGTGAGACAATCTGGAAACAGATGAAGATTGAGAAATTTGCCGAACTGACAGAAGACGAACGTTATAAGTTTGAGAATTATCCATCGGATCATTATCCATTTGCTTATGCAGATGGAGGGGCTTTTAACAATGAACCGATTCGCGAAGCATACAGGCTTGCATATTTTATGGATTCGTCGACTTCTGGCCAAACCGACAACGTTAGGCGGGTGCTAACAGTAGATCCAAACGTTACTGATGAATATTTGAGTCTCGGTAACAATTTTACTCAGCGTTTTGATGTACAGTACCGAAAAGAAGGTGGCAGGCGGGGCAATGTTGAAAGAACTTATAAATACAAACATAAGAACTCTTTTTCTATGTTGCTTGCATATGGTGGAGATCTGGCCGGAGCCATCTTAAATCAGGCATCAGTAAATGAAGCGGATAAAATCTGGCAGAAAAAGGATGAACTCAAACAGAAAAGGCAATTTAAAAAGCAGTTCAGGAAGCTTCAGGTTGACACCCCGGATTTGGAAGAAATAAAAGAAATGATCACATTGATCAAGGATAAGCTTGATGCCATGCGGTTAAAAGATCAATTACCTACAGTTCAGGTTAATTTTGAGCGTGAAATCCGCCGAATTATCCATGAAAACCCTCAGGAAACCAATAGCTTGGAGGAAGATGAAATCCAAAGATTTTTAAAGTTTGGAAAGAATCTTAATAACCCGGATGGACTGGATCTAAACGTTTGGTACAAAGTTCTGATGCTTGCCCAACTGGATGTGATGACCGGCTTAACAGGAGTAGACTCCAATGCCCACATTCTCAGTATAGCACCTTTTGTGATAAAAGAAGGGCTGGCAGAAAAATTGCAGTTATTTGGCACATCGATGCGAGGTTTTGGCGGATTTTTCAGTCAGAAGGCGAGACTTCATGATTTTGAAGCAGGTAAGTGGGCTGCAATGCACTTTTTGGAACTTGATAATTTCGGGGATAAATCAAATCATAACGAGCAAAGTGAAGGCCGAAACGAACTTTTTACAAATCTAAAAAGTGGAGATTTCCAATCCGACATATCAATGAGCGATGTAAATAATGAAATCAAAACCAATTCCGGATTTTTTAAAGAGCGGATACTTGAATTGTTGCCTTTTATGGGACGTAAACGATTTCGATTATTCTTCAAAAAGGATTACGACAATACAATTGATGATCTCTTACACCTGTCGGATCGAAAGCCTGTAACTATTAAACTTAAAATCACAGGCGTCAAAGAAAAATTCAAAATTATTAAAAATAATAATGGTCTAGGATTATATGAGATGTGGTCAAGACAACGTTCAATTATGCCAATTCGAGCAAATTCCCACTCGGCTGTGCTGGAACTAACCTATGATTTATCGTCTCAAAAGTGGACCGGCGATTTACTTCATGCTAATGAGATCTTAAAAATTGAAGTTTTAAATTACAGTTTCAGGGCTCATAGAAATCCTACATTGATGATCCCAATGCCAAAAGAGAAAGAACTTATGGAGGCTTTTTTAGCCACCAATGACCCGATATTAACCCTGGATTTAAGCAATATCGACTTAAAAGGAGATCAGTACCGAGAATTTGAAGGTACACCAGCGGGATATCGCTGGCATGCCGGGTACCATGTTACCTCCTTAGAAGAAATACTTTTCTCAAAATAATATATGGCTTTCGCAAATTGTCATTTATGAAACACTTACTTAATCTCACAAACATCTATAAATAATTATTTTTTAATATTTTATATACATCTTTCTTGCATTTAAGATTTAAACAACGGTTTTTAAAATTAATTATTTAGGAATACATATAAACAAAAGGGTTGTATCCTTTGGGGTATATTCAGCTAACATTGATTTGAGAAATGTTTAAGAAGATCATTTACACTTTCTCTTTTAGTTTAACAACAAAGATATTGTCCTTTCAATGAAATCACTCGAAATTTCACCAGAATTCTTTCATTCAACAGATAACGGCTCTAAATTTATTACTTTGGGTAGTGGAATTCGTAATGAAGAGGAGCAGGAGAAGCTGGGGCGCAAGATAAAGGGCGAAATTCGGATGCGTCATCCCGGGGTGTGGGGCACCCTGGAAAGGCTGAGAATGACAGTGATCTGAACTAGACCGGTAGGCTTCAGGGGTGGTTGTACCAGGAGCAGGCGGCATCGTGATTGAATAGTATAAACATGACACCCACCCCTGTCATCCGGTCTGCCCCTCCCGTCATCCCGGCTATCGCACCACTTGCCATCTATCAAAGCAACCTATCTCACAACAAGAAAAAACCAACAACGATAAGCCGGGATCTCCAAACGTGGCTATCGGGCTGCCCATTAGCTGGGCTCATTTCATGGGAATTGCTATGCTCGGAGCGCTGCGCGGGCAACAGATGCGCCCTGTTCTTACCCAGTCCCCACAGGCCATCGGCCTGAGATAACAGAGCTTGGGGCAATTCTGAAGTGAAGTACTCTGCCACGGGTAAGATCTTCGCACCAGGCAAAATGTCGTTTCAAACGGGAACCGCGCCCCAAGTAAGACGATGCGCCTTCAACCCGGGCAGGCTGTAGGCCTGCAATAGACCTTTCGTTGATTCAACGGGATTTCTCTTGGGGTACTCAATCATCCGGTTCATACACCACGTACTTATAACATAGTTCAACTAACAAATTTTGATGAAAATCGGGACATAACGTCAATCTCATTACCATACATGGTAATATTTGGAACGGGATTTTTTAAAAATACCTGGATCTGTAAAAAAGATACAGTCTTATGATAGGAAATATTCATTGGCACCAGTACCGCCTATCCCAGGCTTACAGCCTGTACAGGTTTCGAGGCGTCCTACTTACTTGGGGCGCGGTTTTTACTTTTGCAAAAACCATCTAAAAGCAAACATGTTACTTATGAGATGTCTTTCACTGCACACTGCCCCAAGCTTTGTTATTTGAGGCCTCCGGCCTCTCGGGGATGAAATATTGCCCCGAAGGGATCCCAATGGGAAACACTAAAAATCACTCCGATCGGTCTCCGGAGAATCTCCTTAGTCTGTATCTTTACTCGATATAAGGCTCATCTGTTCCCCTCGAAGCGCTCCGAGCGTAGCGATTCCCACGTAGTGAAATGCCTGTTAACCTGATTTCTCACTAATTTCTACAACATTCTGGCCATTTTAAACACCAATTGAAGAAAATCCGATAGTTATCAGTACTGCCATGTACAGATAAAACAAAGTAATTCCCACAAATAAAGGCTTATGTACA